>JAGWXC010000005.1 GCA_018970045.1 Planctomycetota bacterium
AGGCGGTTCTCGACCGGGGTGCCGGTGAGCGCCACGCGGTGGTCAGCCTCGAGCGACCTGATCGCTGCGGTCTGCTTGGTCGGCGGGTTCTTGATGTGCTGGGCTTCGTCGAGCACCACGCGGCGCCACGGGATGCGCTGCATGAGTTCCTTGTCGCGCACCACGATCGCGTAGGTCGTGATGACCACATCGACGTTGCGTGCAGCCTGCTCGAACCGCTCGCCCATCGGGCGCTCGAGCCCGTGCTGCACATGCATGCGCAGGTTGGGTGCGAACCGCGAGAGTTCGCGCTGCCAGTTGCCCAGCACGCTCATCGGGGCGACCAGCAGCGTGGGACCGACCGGCGCGGGAGCCGCGACCTGGCGCTCGTGCAGAAGCAGCGCAATGAGCTGGATCGTCTTGCCAAGGCCCATGTCATCCGCGAGCACCGCGCCGAGCCGGTACTTGTCGAGGAACGCGAGCCAGCTCACGCCAGCCAATTGGTACGGGCGCAGCGAGCCTTGGAACCCCGCAGGCTGCTCGAGCATCTGCAGCGATTCGGCTCCGGCCTTGGCGCCGAAGATCTCGGCGACCCAGCCGGTGGCGTCCATGCCCAGGATGGGCATGCCGACGGGGCCGTCGATGCCGTGCGCCATGCGCAGCGCATCCACGAGCGTCATGCTGCCGCCGGGGTGCTCGCGCAGGAACTGCACGGCGCCCTGGAAATCCTCGGGCCGGATCTCGACCCATTGACCGTTCACGCGCACGAGCGGCGAGCCTTGCTTGGCCAGCGCCTCGAACGCTTCGAGCGAGATCGGTGCATCGCCCACGGCGATCTGCCACCGATAGTCAACCAGCGACTGCAGGCCCAGCGCACCGCTGCTCGCGCCCGCGCCGCTGCTGCCTGATGGATCGGTCTCGCCGCTGTTGATCATCAGTCGAGCACCGAGCCGGCTCGCAGGCTGGCCCCACCACTCCGGCACGATCACGTCGAAGCCCGCTTCGAGCAGGACTGGCCGGATCTCGGCGAGCAGTGCGTAGGCTTGCTTCGTCGTCAGGTCCATGCCGCACGGGTCGCTCTCCTCGAGCGATTCCTCGAGCGCGGTCCAGATGCGGCTGGCGCGCGAGAGTTCCGCGAGCAGCAGCGCGCCCATCTCCTCGGCACGCGCGGCGTTCTTCGCCTGCTTGCTGCCGCTGGCCTTGGCCCAGATCTGCTCGGCATCGACCGTGGTCGCGCCCGAAGGATCGGCCAGGTGGAACGAGCAGTGCCACAGCGCATCGGCCGCTGGTTCCTCGCCCGCCGGCGGCTCATGCAGCTCGAAGCGAAGCCGCCACGCCGAGCTCTCGTTGATGTCCTCAAGATTGCCGATCCAGCCGCGCACGAGCTTCAAGAGGCTCTGGTCGACGGTCTTGGGCTGCACGACCGAATCGCCGCGATCGAGCAGGCCGGCGAGCCACGCCACGTGCGGGTCGGCAGCCACGTCGGCCCCTTCGATCGCATCAATGTAGGTCTCGGCCGAGAGGGCCTCGCGCACCTGCGCATCGACCATGCGGCCAAGGCAATCCTCGAGCATCGCCCACGCGCCGGCGCCGCCGGTGGCGTAGCCCTCATCGCCCACGGCACGCGCGCTTGCCGGCACGCTCGAGAGCAGGCGCTCGAGGCGGGTGTTCCATTCGCCGTCATGCATCCACGGCTGCCACGCGGCGTGCAGCGCGCCCGTGCGCTCCTGCCGAAGCGACGGCACCACGCGCTGGTCCGCGATCAGGTCGACCGCGAGCCGGCCGACGGCGTGCCACCAGCGGGTCTCGTGGCCAAGCTCGATCGAGTGGTGGGAAGCGTCGTCTTGATGCAGCGCGAGCAGCACGCCGAGCGCATCGCGCGGAGCGATCTCGATCGAGGGCACGCGGGCGGTCGCGAGCTGCAGATCCTCGTCGCCGTCGATCGACGTGCCCAGGAGCGCTGCCATGCGGCTCGATGGCAGGGGCCAGGCGCCGCCGGCGAGTTGGCGGTGGGGCAGGAGCAGGGCGAGCTCGGTCGGCTTCGCGTGGGTGCCGGTGTGCAGGATCCCCGCCTCGCGAACGGCGTTTTCGAGCTCGGCATGGCTGGCGATGAAGGGGTGCATCCCCGCATAGGCGGCCAGCGGTTTCTGTCGGGCGCGGCCGAGGTCTTCCGCCCAGAGGTGAAGGGCGTGGCCAGACCAGTTGCAATGGAGGACAAGCATCGTGGGGAGTGATCCGAGTGATCGCGCTGGGGATCGAACCCAGGACCTAGTGATTAAAAGTCACTTGCTCTACCGGCTGAGCTACGCGATCCGAAGGGGGAACGATCGTAGCCGGGAAGGACGTGCAGGACGGCAAGGAGTCTGCAAAGGGGCGCTTTATCGACCAGATTCCCGGTTGGCATGAAGTTCCGGGGGCGTCTGGTGCGCATATTCGCGCAAGTGTGCCCGGGGCATTGACTCGGGCAAGGCAAAATAACACATTTGCGGTGCATAAGGCGGGTTCTTTGAACCTTGGCGACTCGCCGTCCGATCAATGGGTGACCGATTCTCGGTCACGACCAGGTAACGCACCATGCACGACAGCAACCCACTCATCGGCCAGTTCCTGACCTACCTCATCGACGAGCGGCACTTCAGCCCGTACACGAGTCGGTGCTATGGCCTCGACCTGCGTCAGTTCGCCGAGTACCTGACCGCCGAGCACTCGATCCCGGCGAACCAGGCTGCCGAAGAGGCCAGCCTGAAGACCCGCAACCCGTCGGCGAAGAAGACCGTCACCGACTGGCTGCTCCTGGGTGATGTCGAGGTGATCCGCGCCTACCTCACCAAGATGGCCGAGCAGAATTACTCGCCGGCCACGACCGCCCGCAAGATCGCCACGCTGCGCAGCTTCCACAAGTGGATGGAGAAGCGCGGCTACATCGGCTCGAACCCCATGACCCTGATTCGCACCCCCAAGCAGCCCCGCCGGCTGCCGAAGGCGATCAGCGTCGACCAGATCGAGAAGCTCCTGGCCGCCCCGAGCGACGGCGAGGTCCTGGGTGCGCGCGACCGCGCGATCCTCGAGACCCTGTACTCGACCGGCATCCGAGTGAGCGAAGTCGTCGGCATCAACCGTGCCGATGTCGACATCGAGCGCCAGCAGATCATCATCCGCGGCAAGGGCCGCCGGGAGCGCGTGGTGCCGCTGGGCGTGCACGCGCTGGGATCGATCGGCAAGTACCTCACGATGATCGAGTCCGAGCGTGGGCCGCTCGCCCCGACCAGCCCGCTCTTCGTGAACAAGCACGGCACCCGCCTGTCGAGCCGCTCGGTGCGCCGCAAGGTCGCCAAGTACCTCGAGCAGGCCGGCCTGGATCCTGACATCAGCCCGCACACCATCCGCCACTCGTTCGCCACGCACCTGCTCGACAACGGTGCGGACCTGCGCGCGGTGCAGGAACTCCTGGGCCACCAGAGCCTGAGCTCCACGCAGATCTACACCCACCTCACCACGCAGAAGATGCGCGACGCGTACGACCGTGCGCATCCTCGCGCCGAGGCGGGCTGATCCGGCATGGCTGCGGCGGCGCGCACCCCACGAGCGCGCCGGCGCACGACCGGTGATGGCACGCATGCGGGCCGTGATTCCACGCTAGCCGACGCACGTGCAGGCACGATCACGCGATCGGGCACGCGCCGTGCCGCGCGCTCAGCGACCGGGCGTGCCAAGGCTGCGCTCGTCCAGATCCATCACGGCGATTGCCTCGATGTGCTGCCGCGGCTCGAACCGCGGCAGTTTCATTTTTGCTGCATCGATCCGCCGTTCAACACCGGGTCAGCCAAGCGCAGTTCGCGCAGCGGCGAACAGCTTGGGTACCGCGATTCATTTGGTGGGCTTGATGCGTACATCGCGTGGCTGCGGCCACGGTTGCTCGCGATCCACCGCGTGCTGCGTGATGATGGCACCGTGCTCGTGCACTGCGATTGGCGGGCGAGCCATCGGATCCGCGTGCTCCTCGACGAGGTCTTCGGCGAGCGCAGGTTCCTGAATCATCTGGTGTGGCAGTACGGGCTCGGGGGGTCGAGCCCGCGCATGTTCGCGCGCAAGCACGATGACCTCCTCTGGTATGCGAAGGGAAGTTCGTGGTGGTTCAACGCGCCACGCGTGCCCGCGACGAGCCAGCGACTGAAGGGTCAGACGAAGAAGGCGACCGACGTGCTCGAGGTGCCTTCGATCAACAACATGGCGAAGGAACGCGTGGGCTGGCCGACGCAAAAGCCGCTCGCGCTGCTGGAGCTGCTCGTGGGTGCGTGCTGCCCGCCTGGTGGCGCCGTGCTTGATTGCTTCTGCGGTAGCGGCACCACGCTGGTCGCCGCTGCCCGGCTGGGCCGCAGCGCCGTGGGCGTAGATGCCGATGCCCGCGCGGTGGAGCTGGCGCGGGGGCGGGTGGAGGCTGTGTGCCTGGCGGATTGAGTGGCACGGGAGCCGAGCCTGCCGCCCCAATCACTCGCTCGAGCGCGCACGCGCAGTGATCGAAATCACCAGGCTCGCAAAGGCAGCGTGGAAGCTCGGTAGTTCACCCAGCAGCGCCTGAGCCATGGAGGCGCGGTACAGGTGCACGGCATCATTGCGCTGGCGAAGGATGCGCTCGAAAGCGGCTTCATCGGTGATGAGGCCGGCTTGAAGGCCGTGGCGAAACGCAGCGCGAGGAGTCGGGGCGACGACGCCGGCGCGGGCAGCATCGAGCTTGAGCAGTTTCCACGAGACCTCGAACGCGAGATTGAAATGCAGCAGTGCTGAATCGGCTGCAAACTCCTGATCAGTGCGCTGCAGCGCGAGTTCAAGCCGATCGACCACTCGCGCGAGGTCGGCGAGCAGGAGATCGAACCGCTCGGGATCGGTCTGGCTCATGACAGGTGGATGACGTGGCGCGACGCGATGCGGACGAAGTCCGGATCGGCGCGGTCGAAATCAACAAGATCGACCTGACGGATCGTGGGCAAGGCATCGATCGCGATACGCAGGTCGCGCTCTGCGCCTGCATCGGTGCCGGGCAGCCTGCGGAACCCCACATCAAGATCGGAGGCCTGATGCTGCGAACCGCTGGCGAAGGAGCCGAACACGAACACGCTCAGGCCACGCGCGGTGAACTGCTCGGCGACGGCAAGAAGCGCCTGCCAGACGGCAGGGTGCAACCGATCGGGGCAGGTCGGTGCGTGCGGCATCCGATCATCGTAAACCCGTCGAAGCTGATTCGATGAGAACCGGCGAAAGTTCGGTGACCTGCCCCGGCCCAGTCAGCCCGGGCAGGGTCCCCATTGCGCCAGCAGCACGCCAAGGTCCGCCTGGCCGATGGATCCGTCGCCATCGAGATCGAAACGATCGAACGCCGGATCCATCGAGCCCCACGCTGCGAGCAGCAGCCCGAGGTCCGCGCTGTTCACGAGTCCATCGTCCGTCACGTCAGCGACGCAGAGCGAAGGCGGCGAGTACTCCTGCGTGGCTGGGATCCACTGCCGACCGCTCGGCGTTGGACCGATGCCGCCAGCAAGGACGTACACATCGCGTGCCTCGTCGTGCGCCCAATTCACGTATCCGCGCGGCGGACCGCCCACGCCGCACTGCACCCAAGAGTCTCCTTCAAGCACCCATGTACTGCCGTACTCCACCTCGCCGCAGCAGGTGGTTCCACCGTGGAGCACGGTTCGGCCGCGACGGGCGTCGTACAGCATGTTGAACACGTAGCGGGCCGGACCCGTCGATGGGAGCTGGGTCCATGTTGCACCGTTCCACGTCCACGTGTCGTTGCGGTTGAAGAAGTAGTAGCCACCATGGAGGACGGATTGGCCACGCGCCTTGTCGTACACCATCCGGTGGGCGTATCGGGGGCCGATCGGTCCGTTGCCGAACGACTGCCAGGTGTTGGTCCCCGGGTTCCATTCCCAGGTGTCGGCCAGGAGCGAACTGCCATTGAATCCACCATGCACGACCAGGCGATCACGCGTGGTGTCGAAGGCGATGGCGGGATAGTCGCGGCCGCCAATCACGTTGTCGCTCATGAGCGTGAGCGTTGCGGTGGGGCAGTGGTACGACCAGAGTTTGTCGTCATAGCCCCATGGACCAAAGATGTACATCGTCTGGCGAGCCGGGTCGTAGCACATGGACTGCGCTGCACCTCCGGGAAATGCCGATCGAATGGACCATGACGTGCCGTCATACTCCCAGATGGCCTCGTCTGCCGCGGTGACGATGCGACGTCGAACCGGGTCATAGCCGATCGCCACGCTGCCGTGGCCTTCAGGGGTGGCTTGGGTCCAGGTCCCATCACAGGGTGACTGGGCGAGGACTGCGGCAACGATGAGTTGAGTGGTCAGCATGGTGGTCTCCGGAATGAGCGCTGTGCGTCATTCAAGCGTACGGCGTCGCTTGCAAGGGCAAGTCGCCAGCCGCCGCACTGCATTCGGATCCGGTGCGTAAACGGAACATCAGACGTCGGAATGACTTGAGATCCGGCCATTCCGTGCGCGGGTACCGACGATGCGTTGGATGAGGACCGGTACGTTGTCGATCTGGTTGCCGGCGGCATCGGCGAGTCCATCCTCGACAGTCTGGTCCCGAGCCGGGAACGCTCAGCAGCACCGTGCATCGCGCGTGATGAGCGCTGACATGAATGCCACTGGGCGAGCGATTCAACTCAGCTTCATCCGCGTTGACCAATGCGCGTTGCCTTTCTGAGCCAGTAAGGCAATGCAATGAGGTATCTGCATGATCTTTGACCAATTCAGGGATTGCAGCACCACTGCGCCAATTCCGGAGTAGCGTGTCCGTGTATAGGATCACGCGCAGCGTTGCGCGTGCGAATCGGGTGCATTGGAGCTCAGTCGGAGCGCTCTTGGCGTTCCGACTGTTTGTTTTCCCCCCTGCGAAGGTCCGAAGGCGGCCTGCACATGTGTTCGCGTTGAAACCTTTCTCGAAAGGCCTGTCATGTCTCATGCCATCATCACGTCCGTCCTCGCCCTGCCCGTTGCGGGGTGCTTCCTCGGTGCCGTCGCCCATCACGCCTCTGCAAGCGTGGTGGCCATCGAGGGAAACACGGCCCTCAGCACCGAGGGGCTCGCCAACTTCGCGGGTTCGTTGGAGTACCAGTTTCTGGGCGGCAGCCAAGGCCAGCTCACGGTCACGCTGACCAACACCACCGATGTGTCCATCGGGGGCTACCTGACGGCATTCATGTTCCGCACGCCAGAGTTCTTCGGTGCGTTCACGTCGTCCATGGTGTCGTCGTCCTACGGAGCCATGACGGACATCCCGGCCGGTTCCAACGGCTCGCCATTCCCGGGAACCTGGCTGGGCGGTGCTGGATTGGGGGCGACGTGGCTGGGTGGCGGCAGCCCCAACAGTGGCGTTGCCGTAGGCGCGACCGGCCAGTGGGTCTTCTCCATCACCGGGGCGATGGCATCGGGACTGGATGCCGCGGACTTCGTCGATGGTGACGCCTACGCCTTCATCGTTCGCTTCCGCGGACTTGCAGACGGTGGGTCCGACAAGGTGCCGGCTTCGACGCCCGCGCCTGGAGCCATGGCCCTCGCAGCCGCCGGACTGGCGTGCGGCCGTCGCCGTCGTGATTGAGCGGTGTTGACTGAGCCCGCCGGGGCCGGGTGCTTGCCCGGTTCTGGCGAGGCCAGCGCCTTGATGTGTGCCTTGGGCCCTTCGCGCAGCTCGCCATGTTGGCGGGCCAGGTGTGGCGTGGGGCTGTCGGTCCAACATGCAAAGGAAAGCGACCATGAACGACGACCAAACGCTCGAGTCTCTTCTGCAACCTCAGGCCGTGGTGGATCTTGGTGTTCCTCGATCCAGTGCACTGGAACGCACCAGTGGAGCGATGGGCTCCGACACCAGCATTGCCGTGCTGGAATCCAATCCCGACCTCAGCACGGAACACCTGTGCTCGTTCACGGGCATGATCAGTTGCACGCACATCGCCCTCGATGCCGTGCAGGTGCTGATTTCCCTGACCAACACCTCGGATCCTGATGGCCGGGGTTTCCTCACGGCCTTCATGTTCCGGATGCCGCGGGAACTGGGCGGCTTCACGGTCACGCTGTTGCGATCCAGCCTGCCCGGCATGTCCCGGATCGTGCCGGGCGCCAGTGCATCGCCCTTCCTCGGGTCGTGGCAGGGGGGTGTCGGCACCGGCGGCGAGTGGCAGGGTGGCGGTACCCCGATGGCCGGCTTCGCACCGGGTGAAACGGGCGCATGGGCGTTCCTCGTTTCCGGTGCTGGCGCGGCGGCGTTGACGGCTGAACGACTCATGTCCGGAGGCGCCATGCCGGATCCTTTCGCGTTCGTGGTCCGCTTCAGGGGACTCGGCGCGGGCGATTCCGACAAGGTTCCCGCGTTGATGCCGTTGGCGCAGGTCGTGCGCCGTGATGCCATTGAGGAAGCGGTCGAGCGCATGCGTTGAACAAGCCCCCGGATCGGCGGGTCGCCCGACGGCGGGCGGCCCGTTTTCACCCTACCACGGTGATGTGTCCGAGCTTGCGGCCGGCGCGCGGGGCCTTGCCGTACAGGTGCAGGTGCGCGTTGGGCCGCTCCAGCACGGTGGCCGTGGTCGGCAGCGTGCCGACGATGTTCGTCATCACGCAGGGTGCTCGCAGCGCCGTCGAGCCCAGCGGCAGCCCGGCGATCGCACGCAGGTGGTTCTCGAACTGGCTCGTCTGGGCGCCTTCGATCGTCCAGTGGCCGGAGTTGTGCACGCGCGGCGCCATCTCGTTGGCGATCAGCGTGTCGCCCCGTGCGAAGAACTCGATCGTGAGCACGCCGATGTGATCGAGCCGCTCCATCACGGCATGCGCCTGCTCGCGCGCGATGGCCGTGAGCCGATCGCCCTCGGGCGTGGGCACGACCGTTTGGTGCAAGATGCCGCCGACGTGCTCGTTCTGGCAGAGCTCATAGAAGGCGACCTGCGGCTTGCCGCCCACGCGCGTGCGCACGCCGATGATGCTGACCTCGCGCTCGAACTCGACGAACGCCTCGTAGATGCAGGGCACCTTGCCCAGCGCGATCCAGGCCGCTTCGAGCGAGTCGCCCGCTCGGATCACGCGCTGGCCCTTGCCGTCGTAGCCCAGGCGCCGCGTCTTGAGCACGCCGACGGGGCCGACCGCTTCAAGCGCGCGAGGCAGGTCCGCGCTCGATCCAACCGCGTGGAATGCCTGCACGCCGAGGCCGCAGTCCTTGAAGAAGTGCTTCTCCTGGATCCGGTCCTGCGCAATCTGCAGGCTCTTCGCACCCGGATGCACGCCGAGTGACTGCTGCAGGAACTCAACGGTCGCCGTCGGCACGTTTTCGAACTCGTAGGTGGCGACCGCGAGGTTCTGTGCAAAGCGCACCAGGCCTTCCGGATCGTCGTACGGCGTCCCGATCACTTCGCCGAGCGCCGCGGCGGGGCAGCTCATGCTGGGTTCGAGGAAGCGAAAGCGCATGCCCAGCGGGATGCCGGCAAGCGCGAGCATGCGGCCAAGCTGGCCGCCACCGACGATGCCGACCTTCATCGACGGCCCTTCCCGCGGCGTGCGCCCTTGGCCGTGCGGGCTGCACGATCGCTTGAACGCGGCGTGCGCGAGCGGCGCGTGGAGCCGGTCGCCGCCGCACCCGAGCCGCGCCACTCGATCAACGGTTGCGCGAGGGCCAGGTCGATCGTGGGCGCGACGTGCCCGGCACGCGGTACAGGATGAGCGAGGACCGAGGCGGTCTGCTGCTCACGGTAGCGCTCGAGCCGGGTGCGCACGGAGGTTTCGGTGTGGGCGAGAATCGCCGCAGCCAGCATGCCGGCGTTGGTCGCACCGGCCTTGCCGATGGCGAGCGTGCCGACCGGGATGCCTGCGGGCATCTGCGCGATCGAGAGCAGGGAGTCGAGTCCGCGCAGGGCTTTGCTCTCGACCGGGACCCCGAGCACAGGCAGGTGGGTCTTGCTCGCGCACATGCCCGGCAGATGCGCCGCACCGCCCGCGCCGGCGATGATCACGCGCAGGCCGCGCCCGTGGGCGGCAGCTGCGTATTCAAACAGCAGGTCCGGCGTGCGATGCGCGCTGACCACGCGGCACTCATGCGGCACATCGAGCAGGGCGAGCATCGCGCTGGCGTGCTGCATCGTCTCCCAGTCACTCTGCGATCCCATGATCACGCCAACGAGCGGTGCCTGTGCCATGCCCGCAGGGTAGCGCGGCGCGCATCCTTGTTCGGCGCTGCAATCGAAGCATGAACCGATGGTGGCTAGCATCCGGGCGTCGGACATGCAGACGAGCACGCACCAAGCACCTGCAGGCCATGACATCCATGTCGTGGTGATCGACGACCAGCCCATGGTCGTCGAGTTCGTGCGGCGCGTGCTCGCCGACGACCAGCGCATCAAGGTCCACGGGTTCACGGATTGCGCCGTCGCGCTGACGGAGCTGCGCGGTCCCCTTGCCGAGGTCGAGCTGGACCTGGTGATCGTCGACTTGATGATGCCGGGGATCACGGGCTTCGATGCGATCGCGGCAGTCCGGCAGCTGCCGCAGGGCGGGACCATCCCGATCGTGGCCCTCACGGCGAGCGATGATCCGGTCGTCCGCCGGCAGGCCATGGACCTGGGTGCGCGTGAGGTCATCGTGAAGATGCCCCAACCCCATGAGCTGCGCGACATCCTGCTCCGGCACATCGATGCCGGGATCACGCTGCACGCCTCGAAGCGCGAGCCCGATGACGGGGTGGTCCGTCTGGGGGCGCTCGAGCAGTCGGCCAACGAGCTGGCGCAGCTCAACGACCCAGACACCGTGCTCATGCGGGTGCTTTCGGATGCGCGCCAGTTCACCCATTGCGAGGCAGGCGGCGTCTTCGTGCGCGAGGGCAACCAGCTGCGCATGGTCTACGCGCAGAACGACGTGCTCGGCAGCAACGAGCGGTTCGTGCGGTCGATCGTGCTGCCGCTCGACACCTCAAGCATTGCGGGCTACGTGGCGGTCACTGGCAAGATCCTGCATGTGCCCGATGTGTATGACCTCCCGTCCAGCGCCCCGTACCGGTTCAACCGCTCGGTCGATGAGCGCACCGGCTACCGCACGAGGAGCATCCTCGGCGTGCCGCTGCTGGGCGAGAGCGGGCGCTGCATCGGCGTGTTCCAGCTGATCAACCCGCACCGAGCCGACGGTGCCAGCACGATCGGCTTCGAGCCCGGCGACATCGGCGTGGCAGCGCGATTCGCCGCCACGGTCTCGATGAGCGTGCAGCGCGCGCAGCTCACGAAGAGCCTCATCGACCGAACGATCGCCATGGCGCGCCTGCGTGACCCGAGCGAGACCGGGCCGCATGTCCAGCGCGTGTCGCGCATCTCGCGCATCATCCTCGAGGCGTGGGGCGCACGGCGCGGCCGCAGCGGCTCGGAGTGGGAACGCGACGTGGATCGCTTCGCGCTGGCTGCCACGCTGCACGACGTGGGCAAGGTCGGCGTACCCGATGCGGTCCTCAAGAAGCCGGGCAAGCTCGATCCGGAGGAACGCGCCGTGATGGAGCGGCACACGACGATCGGTGCCGACCTCTTCGGCGATGATCGCGAGTTCGATCTGGTCGCCAAGCGGATCGCGCTGCACCATCACCAGCGCTGGGATGGCCAGGGCTACCCGCCGGTGCTGCAGGTGGACGGGTCCGAGCGTCCGCTGCGCGGCGATGCGATCCCGCTCGAAGCGCGCATCGTGGGCATTGCCGACGTGTACGACGCGCTGAGCGCGCGGCGCTGCTACAAGGAGCCGTGGCCCGAGGATCGCGTGATCGACCTGATCACCGGCGAGCGCTCAGGCCAGTTCGACCCGGAGATCGTGGATCTCTTCATGGAGAACCTGCCGACCTTCCGGGCGATCCTGCAGGCGCATGAGGAAGAGGGCCTGCACTGAGCGGGTGCTACGCGCGGGGCAGGGTCCAGCCCGGCTGCGCCGCGTCGCCCAGCAGCCGGTCCGCCGCGGGATCGCCGTCGATCCGCATCGAGCCCGGGACGTACTGGATCGCGCGGCCTGCGCGATGCGCGACCGTGCCCAGCAGCACCAGTTCCGTCAGGCGCGTGGCGTAGGGGATGCCGCACAGCGGTGCGGTGGGTTGGCCATCGCGAATCGCCTGCAACCACTCGCGATGATGGCCGATGCTCGGCGCGATCGTGGGTGCAGGCGGTTGCCATGCTTGCGCACGCGCGCCGGGCCAGAGCAGCATCTCGCCGTAGTTGGCGAAGAGCGCGCCCTCGGTGCCCTGGAAGCAGACGCTGAAGCGGCCGTGGTAGTCGACGCGGTCCTTCGCGCCGATCTCCTGCACGAAGGGCGACACGCGGCCGCCATCGAACCATCGCAGCACGAGCGGATCATCGCCGGCACGACCGGGTGCGAACGCCCACGACGCCTCGAGCCAGGCGGGCGCACCGATCGCATCGGGTGGCGGACCCTCGGCGCGGACCTCGATCGATCGCGCGCCTGCACGATCGAGGCCAAGCGCCCAGAAGGGCAGGTCCATGATGTGACAACCCATGTCACCCAGCGTGCCCGAGCCGTAGGACCAGTAGCGCCGCCAGTTCGCGGGGTGCACGCCATCGATGTATGCGCGGCGTTCAATCGGGCCTTGCCACAGTTCCCAATCGAGCCCGGCTGGCGGCACGGCGCCCGGCGTCAGGCGGCCGTCGCCCCAACTCTTCTGCTGCCAGCCATCGACCGCTGTCACGCGGCCGATCGCGCCCGCGCGGATCGCCTCGACGACGCGGCGATAGTTCTCGCCGGCGTGGATCTGCGTGCCCATCTGCGTGGCCACAGGCTGGCGCTCCCAGAGCGTGCGCAGCACGCCGAGTTCGCGCACCGTACGGGTGAGCGGCTTCTCGCAGTACACGGGCAGGCCGGCCTGCAGCGCGAGCGCGGTGGCGAGTGCATGCGTGTGGTCAGGCGTGGACACGACCACGCCGTCGAGGTCGAGCTCACGCTCCATGGCGAGGAGCTCGCGGAAGTCGCGGAACGTGCGTGCTTCCGGGAACTCACTCGAGGCCCGGGCGAGGTACCCGGCATCGACGTCGCAGAGCGCCACGATGCGTTCGTGCCGGACCTCCTGGATGTTGTCCCATGCGCGATTCGCCGTACCGATGCAGGCCAGTCGCAGCGGCTCACCCTTGGTCCGCCGAGCGCGGCGAGGCGTGAGCGTGCAGCCCGGGAGCAGGGGCACGAGCGATCCGATCGCGGCAACGGTGATGAATCCTCGGCGCGTCGTCTGCATGGACTGCCTCCTGTGCCCGGTACCGTACCTGCATGCTGGATCTTGCCTGCACAATCGTCGTCATGACGTCCGTGGATGATCGTGTCGCCGCGCCATCGGTCCCCGGCAGCACGCTGGTCGATCGCGTGGTCGCGGCGCCGGGTCCGATCCCTGCTGACGTGCGTGAGCGCTTCGGGCTCAAGCCGTTCTACGAACAGTGCATCGTGTGGGAAGGACTGCCGTTCGTGGCCAGCGGCAAGGTCGATCCGCGTGCGCTGCAGGAAGCCGTCTGGCTCGCGCGGCGCATGCTGCGCAGCCGCCCCGAGATCGCGCGGGCGATGGGTGCCAACGCCGTGCGTGTGGCGATCATGGATGTGGGCGAGGTCACCACCGACGTGCCCGAGCACAGCGACCTCGAGCCCAAGGGCTACTGGGACATGCGTGCGCGTGGGCTCGGTGCCACGCCGCATCGGCCCGCCGTGAGTGCCGGCGAGGAGAACCTGCTCACGTACCCCGGTGATCCCTACGCCACCGAGAGCATCTTCATCCATGAGTTCGCGCACGCGATCCATGAGATGGGCCTGTCGACGGTCGATCCAACGTTCGATCGCCGGCTCGAGGCGGCCTACGACGCGGCCATGAAGAAGGGCCTGTGGCAAGGCGCCTATGCACGCGAGAATCGCATGGAATACTGGGCCGAGGCCACGCAGTCGTTCTTCGACACCAACCGTGAGAACGACCACCAGCACAATCACGTCGACACGGTGGCGGAGCTGAAGGAGCACGACCCTGCGGTGTGGGAGCTCTGCATGGAGGTCTACGGCCAGCCATGGGCGTACACACGCGCCGATGCGCGCGCGGGCCAGGAGCATCTGGCCGGGTGGGATCCTGCGGCGAGTCCGACGTTCGTGTGGGCGGATGCCGTGCGCGAAGCGTGGCGCCAGTGGGAGTTGCTCGAGCAGGCACGCAAGGCCGGTCGAGCAGGGCGTGGCCGAGGCGACGGCGCGAGTGCGGCACCGGAAGGATCATCGGACGGTGACAACTCGCAAGGCGCCGATCCAAGCACCGATCCGGGCGACGGCGGCACGGCAGGCGCCAAGCCTGAATGAGGTGCTAGCGCGTGCGAGGCCGCTGGTATTCGTCGAGGTGCTGGATCGACTGACGCGCGCACCGCGCCAGCATCGACTCCATGGCGACCGGTCGGTAGCGATGGCAGTCCACGCCGACATCGGCGGATCGACTTTGGCTCGGCAGGCCGCCATGCAGGTGGCCGTGCAGGTGCAGCGAACCGTTCCATCGGCCCTGCCAGGCGAGCATCGGATAGTGGCAGAGCACGATGCGGTGCTCGCCGCGCTCCCATCCCTTCCAGCTGGTGATGTCATGCACGGAGTCGAACAAGCGCTCGAAGCCCGGCAGTCGCGGATCGTGGTTGCCGCGCACCAGATGAACGGTGGAGCAGCGGATCCGTTCACGGCACTCGCGCGCGAGCTTCACGGCCTTGCGCGGCTGCTTCTTCCAGGCGAGTCCGGCCACGAAGTCGCCGAGGTGCCAGAGCTCGTCGCCCTTGCCCACGGTCGCGTTGATCCAGTCGATGAGCGTGTCGTTCATCTCTTCCACGCTGCCGAACTCGCGCTTGTACAGCGCGAGGGCTTCCTCGTGCCAGAAGTGCGTGTCGCTGGTCACCCAGATCGTCTTGGCCATGGGTGCAGGCTAGCGCCGGGGCATGGGCCGCCGGCTTCACATGATGAAGCCCACTGGTGTTCAATGCACCCATGCAGCTGATGTCGACTGTTCCATCGATCCCTGTGCTCCGAGGATTGCTCTTGGTCGTGGGCACCAGCGGTGTGGTGGCGTGCTCGGGGGCACCGGTGGGTTCGGCTGTCGTGCTCGATGGCTCCAACCCGGCCGCCGCGTCGCCGGAACAGGATGGCCGACTGGCCACGCGCATCACGCATGGACCGATCCTCGGGGAACTCGATGGCCGTGGCATGCAGGTCTGGGTGCGTCTTGACGGCGAGCCCGGTGAGCATGTTGCGCTCGAGGTCCTTGATGCGCAGGGCACGACAATCGAGCAGCGACTCCCCACCACCGTTGCCGAGCGTCGGACCCCGCGCACGCTGGTGTGGTCGGTTCGGGATCTCGCACCGGGGACCAAGCATCGATATCGCGTCACTGGCGTGATGAGCGGCACATCACGCGACGCCGATGGCTTCGACGGCACGATCCGCATGCTGGCGGCCGATGCGTCGTCGGCCACGCTGGCGATCGGAAGCTGCGCCGACGAGAAGGAGGGGACGCAGAAGCTCCTGCGCACGATCGCTGCGCTGCATCCGGATGCAGTGGCCTTCATCGGCGATACCCCGTACATCGATACGACCGATCTGGCGCGGCAGCGCAAGCGCTACGGCGAGTTCTTCTCGCAGCCGGGCATGGCGGAGTGGCTGTCGTCCACGCCGCTCGCGTCGGTCTGGGATGACCATGACTTCGGCCTCAACGACACCGATGGACGGCTCAAGGGCAAGGAGCGCAGCCTGAAGGCGTTTCGCGAGTGGCATGCGAATGCAGCGTTCGGCACCGGGACTGAAGGTGTGTACCACCGATTCCGGCTCGGACCGATGGAGGTCTTCATGCTCGACACGCGGTGGTTTGCGCGGACGGCGCGTTGTGGCTCGTTCGATGCCGCGGATCCCGTGATCGATGGATCGGCGGATGCAGCGGCCTCTGGCGGATGGACGCTCCTGGGCCGCGAGCAGTGGGGCTGGTTGCGCGATGGCCTTGCCGCATCGACCGCTCCGATCAAGGTGATCGTGAGCAGCATGGTGTTCAACAGCTCGGTCCGGCCGCTCAAGACCGACTACTGGGGCATGTACCCAGAGGAGTACGCGCGGTTGATGCGCCTAGTGCGGGATGTCCCCGGCGGCGTGGTCCTCGTGAGCGGCGATGTGCATACGAGCCGCCTGCTCCTGCACCCGACCACGGCGACCGCCGGTCGTGATCTGTGGGAGATCGTGTCGAGCCCGATGCATGCTGGCGTGCATGACTCGAGCCTGTGGTCGCGCAGCGACTGGGTGAAGGAGCACTTCCCCCATCCGAACATGATGGCGTTGCTTACGGCGCAATTCGATGCAGGCTCAGCCGCGCTCAGCGTGAAGTTCGTCGACAAGGACGGCGCGGTCTTCCTCGATCGGGAGCTTGTGCGTGTGCCATGGGCTGGGGCAGTGGTCCCGATGTCGCACCCTTCAGCGGATCCACCGGCGTCGGCCCCTCGATCGCCCCAACGACCCTCGTCAGCCCCGGCTTCGCCGGCGCCGGTGTCCGTGCAGCCTGATCCCCGCGCCGCGCTCGCCGCTGCCACGAGCGATCGCAGCGTGCTCCATCGCCTGCGCCGAACCCTCGAGCCGTGGCTCATGGATGGCGAGCAGCCTGCTCCGACGGCGGGATCCCTGGCTGGGTCACGAGCTCCGACGGTCCCCACGATCGACGTGCTTCATTCGCTGGTCGGCGGCACCGAGGCATCGCGTGCAAGGCTGTCGCTGCATCCCGTCGATGCCGAGCCTGCGCTGGTGACGGCGTATGCCTCGCCGCGCTTGCGCGAATCGGCCAACGGCCATGCGCGCACGGCGTTCTTCGCGCGGCCGACGTGGCTGCCGGCGGGTGGCCAGGGTCCGACGCGGGCACAGTGGCTCGCTGCAGCGGCGAAGGATCCGGCGGCGCATCCCTCGATTGCGCACGGTCCTGATGAGTTCAGCGTGTACCTCGCAGCCGTCAATGGCAGTGTGCAACTCGAGCGTGCCGACGGATCGATGCGCTGCCTCGTGCATGACGGCACCAATGAGCGGGAGTACTCCAGCCTGGCGAAGTTGCTCGTGGCGGATGGTGCGCTCGATCCGCGAGCGGCAACGCTGGATGGCCTGCGTGAGCTCTGGCAGCGTGCTCCGGACATCGTGCGGGCAGCCTGCGATCGCAATGAGCGATTCGTCTGGTGGCGCGAGGTTCCGTGCGAGCGCTGGCCTCAATCACCCTTCGGACTCACGTTGATGGCTGGCCACGCGGTTGCGGTCGATGCGCGCGTGATGCCGATCGGGAGCCTGCTGCTGCTGGTGCCGGAACCGGAACAGCCGGGTTTACCAGCCGACCTTGCTGCGCCGCGCATCGTCTACGCCGCCGATTGCGGTGGCGCGATCACGGGTGCAGGTCGGGTGGATCTGTATCTGGGTGCAGGCGATGAGGCGCTGGCCACCGCCGGCCGCGTGCAAGCCCGGATGCGCGTGTTCCGCATTGCTGCGGATGGACTGCGGCAGCCGTGAGCGCCGGTTCGCACCGGCGCCCCCCGGAAGGCTGCCACGAAGAGCCAAGCGGACGCCCCGACGACCGAGGGCAAGGAAATCTTCAGTCCGGTCGATCAGGAGTGACCGATCTGGTGGCTTCGTCAGCGATCAGCAGGCTGAGCACCTCGTAGCCGGCGCGGCGGTCCTGGCCGAGCCACTGGTCGATCGCCCCGTGCCAGCCATCGCGCGGTGTGCCCCGCAGGGCCACGAAGCACTGCTGCACACGGGCCCAGGTCGCGGCGGGCACCCCGCCGAAGTCGCGCCAAGCCGGGGCGCCGAGCTCAGGGTCGAAGAACGGTTGGGGAGCCGGGCGGTGTGGAGTCATGGTGCCACCTTTGGATCGCTGGGAACAAGGTCAGGCCACTGCGCCGAGAGCTCGCGGTGGAGCCAGGCACGAGCGAACATCCAGTCGTTGACGACCGTGCGCCGCGAGACGCCGAGGCACGTGGCGGCTTCATCGAGTTCAAGGCCACCGACGAAGCGCAGCCAGGCCACACTCGCTGCACGCGGTGCGAGGGCATCGAGCCGATCGAGCGCCTCGATGATGGAGGCGCCAAGATCGGGAGAGGCCGTGCGTTCGAAACCAAGTTGCACGAGATCGAGCTGGATGCCACCGCCGCTGGCGGTGATGCCCGTGCGCCGCTCGAGCTGTGCGCGGCGGCCGGCATCGATGATGACCTGACCCATCATGCGGACGAGCGACCCGAACAGGTGCGCGCGGTTCTCGAACGCCACGTCGCCGGCCTTCAGGTAGAGCTCGTGCACGAGCACCGTGGTGTCGATCGGGCGGTTCGCGCCCTCGGAGCGCAAGCGATGCCGTGCCATGCGATGGACTTCGGCATAGATCTGGTCCCACAGTTCACGCAGCGCCGACAGATCCCCTCGCTGGCGGCGCTGGAGCAGGCCATCGATGATCTGGTGCCGCTCCGAAGGGCTGCGAAAGGTTGGATCGGCAGGAGGGATCGGTTCGTCGGGAGCCATGGGGTCTGACCGTATCAAGCGCATCATCGGCGATTGAGGGCAGAGAATTACACTGTTCGGCCCATGGACCGCGAATCGAACGATCCCTCCGGGCTGATCGACGTCCATGCCTGCTTCGAACTGCTCTGCGAGGGGCGCCAGACCGAGGCCCGCGCGCGATTTGCGCCGGCCATCGTCAACGAAGCGCGCGCGCTGCTGGGGTTGAACGATGCCATGCAGTCGCTCGAGGCCGCAGGGAGCACGTCACGCGATGGGCTTGGCGCCGGCACGCAGCTGGGCGAGTTCACCATCCTGCGGCCGCTTGGTGAGGGTGGCCTGGGCCGTGTCTTCGAGGCCATCGAGCAGAGTGTTGGTCGACATGTGGCCCTGAAGGTCATGCCGGCCATCTGGCGCGCCGATGATCGCCCGCTGCGCCCGGCCGAGGCACGGCTGCTCGCGCAGCTTGAGCACCCCGGCATCGCGCGCCTGTATCGAACCGACGTGACCACCATCGATGGGCGCCGCTGGTTCTGGATTGCCATGGAGCTCGTCCGCGACGCGCGAACGCTTACCGAATGGGCAAGGGCCGGCACACGCACGATCGAGGAGCGCTTGGCGGCCATGGCGACGGTGGCCGAAGCCGTGCAGCATGCGCACGGTCGTGGCGTGATCCACCGGGATCTCAAGCCCGACAACGTGCTGGTCGATGCGAACGATCGTCCTGTCGTGATCGACTTCGGGATCGCAGGCCTGTCGGAGCAATCGCCAGCCGTCACGAACGTGCTCCTTGGCTCGCGCCTTGAGGGCACGATGCGCTACGTCGCGCCTGAGGCGCTCGATCCATCACGGCTGCCCGATGTGCGATGTGACCTCTTCGCGCTCGGCGCAATGCTGTACGAACTGATCGCCGATGAGCCGCTTCGACGGCTGTCCGGCGCAAGCATCGCGCAGCAGCTGCAGGTGGCGAGCCAAGCGGTGGTCGTGCAGTTGCCGCGCCTGTCGGGCCTGCGGCGCACTGAGCTCGAGCGCATCGTTCGCCGTGCCACGGCGCATGATCCCGCCGATCGGTACCAGACCGCTGCGCAGTTCGCCGATGACCTGCGGCGTCACGTGCGTGGTGAGCCGGTCCTCGTGGCCGAGCAGGGGCAACTCGAGCGGCTGCGGCGCACCATATGGCGCAACCGCGTGCCGGTATCGGTCGGGATCGGTGTCGTTGGATCGCTGCTCGCGCTCTCGATCCTCGCAGTGGATCAGGCGTCGAAGGCCCGGCATGAGGCGCGTCTGGCACGCTTGGCCGTGGCATCGCGTGCCATCCTCGATGCCGATCGCCTGGTGATCGAACAGTGCCTGGCATCACTGCAGGACGAGCCGCCGACGCTTGAGCGTGACACGTTGCAGCGCATGCTTCGGGTCGGGCAGGATGGCTTGGTCCCCATTCCATGCCTCGACTGGATCGTGGTGGATGGCATCGGCGTTGGCATGTTCGAGCGTGCGGCATCACCCACGTCACCGACCGCTGTCGTGCAGTGGATCGATGGCCAGTTCGGGTGGACGCTCGATCTGCAATCGGCTGAAGTTGGTGGCTTGGCCCTGTCCGATGATCGCTCTCGAGTTTTGGTGTGCACGCAGCAAGGCGATGTCGGTTGGCGGGAGCTTGCATCAGGCGTGGGGGTAGAGCTGTCGCTGTCATCGGGCAACGCCGCGTGCAACCAAGGTGAAGTGGCACAGACGCGTTCCGGTCACATGGTCTGTGCAGGAGAAGGGCTGTACGTGTACGAGCCCGGCGCCGAAGCGCCCTCGTGGTCGGTCCAGCTCGGCATCGGTCTGGTGCGTGATGTTGCGCCATGTCCGACTGATCCTCATGTCGCACTGCTCGGCGCGGAGGGCGGTTCGATCCTGGTGAATGTCGCAGCACGAACGATCACGCGCCTTGGCGAGCCAGGCGAACGTGCCGTGTCCGTGGGATGGTCCGATGACGGGCGCATGGCGTTGGTCGGTGGCCGCGCGCTCTCGGCCTTCGATCCCCGCACCGGCGCAAGGCTGTGGAGAGCACTCGGTCATCAGTCGCTGATCTGGGGTGTCACAGGGCTCGATGCCCAACGCTGCGCAACGGCATCATCCGACGGTTCGGTCCGGCTCTGGTCCGTGCTGGATGGCGCGGCGCTCGGAGCCATCCCGTTGTCATCGGACCGACTGTGGAGTCTCTCGACCGACGGAGCGTCCCTGCATTCCGGCGGATCACGTGGCGCCTATACCGTGTCCTCGGATCAGATCAAGCGTTGGTTCGGCACTGCTGGCGGAAGTCTCGCGTTCGACGCGCAATCTGGCATCGGTTGGGTCGACGCGGCCGACGTGGACCGGATCCAAGTCGCGCACGCCGATCGCGCGCCTCGACTTCTTGCGATCGAGGGCGTTGGCATCGTGCAACGTGCCGCCATGGCCAAGGACGGCAGCGTGATCGCAGTGGCAGGTGATGCCGGCGCCGTGACGTTGGTGTCATCCGAAGGGCGCGTGCTCTGGACGGATGTGAAGCACGCATCGCCCGATGACCAACATGAGCCTCAGGGGTTTCGATCGCTCGACATCGCAGGTCCGGACGGTCGAGTGCTTCTGGGAGCGCGTCAACGCGGGGCGGTCTGTCTGGATCCAGCCGATGGCCACGAGCGCTGGGTGACTCGCCTGCCCAGCGAGTGTGAGAGTGCAGCCTGGGCGCCCGATGGTCGTCATGCGTACATGGTCACGCGCGAGGGCCAGCTGGCGATGCTCGATGGACGCGATGGTTCGGTGCTGCAGATCGTGCAGCCGTTCAAGCAGGGTGCCGGGTCGATCACGGTCTCGGATGACGGGCTTCGCATCATCGCAGGCAGTGCCGAGGGCGCCATCGTGATCTTCGATGCGGGGACCTTGGAGGAGCTGATCCGGATACCGGTGACGCAGCGCCTCATCGAACATGTGTGGATCGACGAGCTGGGCATCCACGCGGTCGATACGTCCGGCCTGCACCTGGTGCGCTGACGTCGAGCTCCACGATCGAATCTGGCATCGCAAGAACTTCCATCGGCCGCTTGCCCGCGCGCCGGGTCCGGGCTCTACTTGCACCATGCTCCCCACGGCCCTCACGCTGCTCGTCACGGCTGCCGGCGGAGCAGGGGATCGCGCCCTCGACTTCAACCGCGATGTGCGGCCGATCCTGGCGGCACGTTGCTTCAACTGTCATGGGCCCGATGCCGAGAGCCGCAAGGCTGGGCTCCGGCTGGATGATCCCCACGACGCCAAGGCCATGCGCGACGGGCACGCTGCGATCGTCGCTGGCGACCCCGCGGCGAGCGAGGTCTGGCGACGGCTGCTGAGCGACGATCCCGATGAGCGCATGCCGCCCAAGGGCACCCCGCTCACCGCCGCCGAGCGGGACACGATCAAGGCATGGATCGAGCAGGGTGCTGGGTACGCGGCGCACTGGTCATGGGAGCCGGTGAAGCAACCGAGCGTGCCGAGCGTACGAGCTGCATCGTGGCCGCGCAGCGACGTGGATCGTTTCGTGCTCTCAGGACTGGAGCGCGCCGGTCTCGCACCTGCGCCACGCGCCAACCACGACACGTTGGTGCGTCGATGGTCCTTCGCGCTGACGGGCCTGCCCCCGATGGCGATCGATGGACTCGACCAGGCCTCGAGCCCCGAGGCTGCCGTCGATCTGCTGCTCGCCTCGCCGCATTTCGGCGAGCGCTTTGGCCGGCACTGGCTCGACCTCGTCCGCTACGCCGAGACCTACGGCCATGAGTTCGATTACCCGATCCCGCACGCATGGCGCTACCGCGATTACGTGATCCGTGCGTTCAACGCGAACGTTCCCTATGACCGCTTCGTGCTCGAGCATCTGGCCGGCGATGCACTCGATGAACCTCGCCTTGATCCGGCGTGGAACGCCGATGTGAGCGCGGTGGGCACGGGTTTCTGGCTGCTGGCGCAGGGCACGCACGCGCCGGTTGATGTTGCTGCCGATGAAGCCGAGCGCATTTCGAATCAGGTCGATGTGATGACCCGCACGTTCCTGGGCAGCACCGTGGCGTGCGCGCGCTGCCACGACCACAAGTTCGACCCGATCGCGCAACGCGACTACTACGCGCTCAGCGGTTCGCTCAAGAGCAGCGCCCGCACCCCGGCGTGGCTCGACGACGGTCGCATGCAGGCGGAACGCGCAGCCCGTGTGGCAGCTCGGCGTGCATGCGAAGCGCAGACGGCTGTGGCGCCCGACCAGGGATCCGATGCCGATGGCCGTGCAGCGTCACCGGCGAAGCCCGCCGCCCCGACAGCACCTTCCGCACCCGACGCACCCGCCGATGCACTCCGCGTGCTCGCCACGTTCGAGCAGCCCGTGCCCGAGGGGTGGACTGTGGGCGGGGCTGCCTTCGCGTGCCTCGACACGGAGCGGCCCAGCATCGGCCAGCGCGGCAAGGCGGTCGTGTCGCTCGAGCGCGCCATCGCCACGAGCGATGCGGGTGGCCACGCGCTGAAGGGTTGGCTGCGCAGTCCATCCTTCACGATCGATGGCCCGTACCTGGCGCATGCGGTGCGAGGCGCCGGCGTGCGCATCCGTTGCGTGATCGACGGCTACTTCCTCGATGACCACAATGCCCTGCTCTTCGAAGGCATGACGCAGGCGCCGGATACTGGCGGCGCGTGGGCGGCCGTGGTGCATGACCTGCGCCGATTCCAAGGGCGGCGCGCGCACGTCGAGTACGTCGACGATGGCAGCGGCGCGATCGATGTGGCGTGGCTGGCGTTCGTACCTGCGGCGCAACTCGCGGCGATGCCCGCGTCGGTGCCCGCCGACCCGTCCCTGGCCGCGGCGCTGGCGACGATCGATGCGCGTCCGCTGCCTGATGCGATCGAAGCGCTCGTGCTCGCCGAGGCGGGCGCGTGGGACGACAGCGTGCACGTGCGTGGCAGTGTGAAGCGGCTTGGTGATCCGGTCGCACGTGGTGCCATGGGTGCACTTGCACGCGGCATGCCCGCGCCGGGTGCCGTGGGCTCCGGTCGGCTCCAGCTCGCACGCACGCTCGTCGATGGATCGCATCCGCTCGTGGCGCGCGTGATGGTCAACCGCATCTGGCAGCATGTCATGGGTCGGGGTCTTGTGCCCACGCCCGATGACTTCGGTGCACTCGGTGCAGCGCCGTCGCATCCTGAACTGCTGGATTGGCTGGCGGCTGACTTCATGCGGGACTGGGACCTCAAGCGGCTCGTGCGGCAGATCGCGCTGAGTGCAACGTTTTCGCAGTCCGGCGTCGCTGGCGAACGGGCCGAAGCGATCGATCCGACGAACGCGCTCCTGCACCGCGCGTACGTCCGCCGGCTCGATGCCGAGAGCGTGCGTGATGCCATGCTGGCGCTGGCCGGCGGGCTCGATCGATCGATGGGCGGCCCCGGAGTGCCCACGCACCTGACCGAGTTCATGACCGGACGTGGGCGACCGGGCCAGTCAGGTCCGCTCGATGGCCACGGCCGGCGCAGCGTGTACCTGGAAGTGCGCCGCAACTTCGCTGACTCGTTCCTGACCACGTTCGACCTGCCGGTTCCCACGACGACGGTCGGCCGCCGTCACGAGAGCAATGTCCCGGCGCAGGCCCTGGCGATGATGAACGCGCCGCTCGTGCACGAGCTGGCGATGCGCTGGGGCGAGCGCGCGGGAGCGTCGAGCGATGGTTCAACCGAGTCGATCGCACGGGTCGCCGCGGGCATGCTGCACGATGCATGGGGGCGCGAGCCAGCGGCCGCGGAGGTCGATCGGTGCGTGGCGTTCGTGCAGGCGGAGGGAGGATCGATCCCCGCTGCGTGGTCGGCGCTCGCGCACGTGATCCTGAACACCAAGCAGTTCCTCTTCATCGACTGAGCCATGAGCCACCACTGCCGATCCTTCGCACCCCGCGCCGTCACGCGCCGCGACATGCTTCGGCAGTGCATGAGCGGCTTCGGCATGGTGGCGGCTGCCGGCATGATGGGTCCGCAGGCGATGGCTGCGCTGCTGGATGGATCAGCGTCGCCCCGGACCACTCGGCCTCGCGCTCGCAACGTGATCTTCCTCTACATGGACGGCGGTCCGAGCAGCATGGACACGTTCGATCCCAAGCCTCGGCTGGCCAAGGAAAACGGACAGCCCTTCGGCATGGCGATGGAGCCCACGCAGTTCAACAACAACGGCAACACGCTCGGCAGCCCATGGGCGTTCCGGCCGGGCGGCTCATGCGGTACGCCGGTGAGCGATCTCTTCCCGCATGTGCGTGCCATGGCCGACGAGTTGCTCGTGATCCGCAGCATGACGAGCCAGTTCAGCGAGCACACCAACGCGAACTACTTCCTGCATACCGGTGCCGGGCTTGCCGGCCGACCGAGCATGGGCGCGTGGGCGAGCTACGGCCTCGGCAGTGAGAGCTCCGACTTGCCGGGCTTCGTCGTGCTCAATGGGGGGCTCGTGCCACCGGGCGGTCTTGAGTGCTTCGGCAACGGTTTCCTGCCGGCCACGCACCAAGGCAGCGTGGTGCTCCCGCGCGGCGACGGCCTGGCCAACGTGCGCCCGCGCGAGGGAGCCGATGCGCAGCGGCGCAAGCAGGCGCTGGTCGCCGAGCTGGATGGCAGCGCGCCATCGTGCGGTGCCGTCGAGGCCGCGATCGCCAACTGGGAACTCGCGTTCCGCATGCAGTGGGCGGTGCCTGAACTCATGGACGTCGCCCGCGAGAGCAAGGCCATGCAGTCGATGTACGGCATGGACCACGCCTACGAGCCCACGCGGATCTTCGCGGCGCAGTGCCTGCTCGCGCGCCGCCTCGTCGAGCGCGGCGTGCGATTCGTCGAACTGACCATCCCGTACACCGCCAACAACGACCGCTGGGACCAGCACGACAACCTCGTCGGTGGCCACGAGGACAACGCGCGGACCGTCGACCAGCCGATCGCCGCGCTGCTCAAGGACCTTCGGCAGCGTGGCCTGCTCGACGAGACTCTCGTGGTTTGGGCAGGCGAGTTCGGCCGCACGCCGTTCGCGCAGGGCACCGCGGGGCGCGACCACAACCCGTTCGGCTTCAGCATCTGGATGGCCGGCGGTGGGGTGCGTGGCGGCAGCGTGTACGGCGCCACCGACGAGTACGGCTACAAGGCCATCGATGGTCGCGTGGACATCCACGACCTGCACGCGACGATGCTCCACCTGCTGGGCATCGACCATGAGCGCCTGACGTACATGTTCGGCGGCCGCGACATGCGGCTGACGGACGTGCACGGCCGCGTGATCACCGACTGGATCGCGTGAGGCCTGCCGAGTGCAGGACCGAGCGTCGATCCGCCTGCGGGGGATCTGGCGGATTCATGTGAGATTCCGCAGCGAGGAAGTTCGCCGATTCCCGGAAGTTCAGCGTGCCGACCGTATGGTCATGGCTCGACGTCGGGCTTGCCCGAAGGGGGGGCACTATGTATCGTATTCAAGACACCAGCGGTCCCGTGCGGGTGGTCCGCACGGCGTGGTTTGCGTCATGGCTGCGCAGGCTCCGGGATCCGCGCGCCGCGGCAGCGATCATCGTCCGCATACGGAGGCTCGAAATGGGTCTTTCGGGAGACTGGAAATCGGTGGGTGGCCCATTGAGGGAACTGCGTCTTGACATCGGACCGGGCTACCGCGTGTATCTCGCCACGATCGACCACTCCACGGTGGTCCTGCTCGGCGGCGGAAGCAAGTCGACCTAGGCTCGCGACATCGCACGCGCACGGACTACGCTGAGGTACCTCACATGACCAGGAAACCGAAACGGTCCGCGGCAGGCAGGCAGCCTCGTCGCCGTCGGGTTGGCCTCAAGCCCTTTGACGCGGCTGAATTCCTGAACGATGAGCGCTTGGTGCTGGCCTACCTCCGTGAGGCCCTGTCCACCGGCGATGCCCGGGTGCTGGTGGCTGCGCTCGGCGATGTCGCGCGGGCCCGGGGGATGTCGGGCCTGTCACGATCGACTGGCTTGGGTCGTGAGAATCTCTACAGGGCGCTTTCGGCCCAGACCAACCCGCGCATCGACACGGTGTTCCGCGTGGCATCGGCCCTTGGCATGCAGTTCGACCTGCGCTGGTCGACCAGCCGCGCGCGCAAGGCTGCGGGTTGAGCGCCATTGCGGCGTGCCAAGGCTTGGCCGGCAACGTGGACCGGCCTGCGCGGGCTGGCAGACTCCTTGCGGCAACCCGCCGCCGATCACGCGTCGGGTTCGATCGAGACTGTCAGCGACTTGGACTGCAGCTGGCCCTGGATGAGTTCGGCGTGCTCGCGGTGCGTCACGCACACCACGGCCGCGCCGGAGCGATCGACCTCGGTGGTCTTGACCAGCGCCATGGTGACTTCCATGCGCAGGATGTCCATGAAGCTGCGGATGACGTGCTCGTAGGTGTTCACGTCGTCGTTGTGGACCAAGACCTTCCACTGCGGCAGCGGACGGGGCTTGGTTGGATTGGGCTTGCGGGTCGGGGTGCTCTCGATGGTGGTGCTCATGATTGGACCTCCGGTGAATGGCCCGAGCGTACGGGCGCACCCGCGTGTTTCAATGGGAATTCAAGGGATTTCCCCAAGCTGCGAGCGGCAGCGGGACCCGCGGCGCATCCTGTGCGGCATGCACGCCGCCCGCGGCCTCAACCTCCGGCCTCGCCCGCGGCCTCAGCCTGCGGATTGCGGCCCCTGCGGGCCCCATTCGAGTTCCAGGCGCTCCTTGCCGGCCATGAACGAGTCGAGCCAGACCCCGATGGCCGCGTGGCGCCAGTCGCCGTCCTCGAAGAGGCGTGCGGCGGGATCCTTCTGTCGTGCGAGGTACCAGCGGCTGAGCTGCTGGCGGGTGAGCACCATCGTGGGTGCCAGGTGCATGCCGATGCAGCGCATGTTGAGGATCGACCAGAGCGCATCGATCTTCATGCGGTCATCAGCGTTCTCGTCAGGCGGGGTCCAGATCCGGTCGCGGTCGATCGGCAGTTCTTTCGCGCGCGCGATGCAATCGATGATCGCCTGGCCGGATTCCTGCACGACCGGTCGCGGCAGGCCGCGGATGTCATCGAGCTCGCGCACGGTCTCGGGCTTGGCGCGCGCCACGTCAAGCAGGGGAGCGTCGGCCAGCAGCGTGCGCGGCGGCACGTCCTTCGCGCGCGCGAGTTCATACCGCAGCACCACGAGTTCGCGAAGGATCGTCATCACGCGCGGTCGCAGGTTCATGCCGCGGCACGCACGGCGGACCTGGCTCTCGGGATCGAAGGACTCGCTGGCCTTGATCTCGAGTTCACACTCGTGCCGGGCCCAGTCGACCCGGCCCAGTTCGGCGAGGCGTTCGTTCATGCGCTGCCACACGAGCGGCAGGTAGCGCACGTCGTCGGCGGCGTAGCTGATCTGGCTCGCGGTCAGCGGGCGCGCATCCCAGTCCGTGAAGGTGTGACCCTTCGAGAGCCGATGCCCGGTGAGCGACTCCACCGTGTTCGCCAGGCTTGCCGGCCAAGGCATGCCCATGAGCGCCGCCCCGACCTGCGTATCGACCACGTTGCGTGCGAGCATGCCGGCAGCACGCTGCGCGGCGTTCACGTCCTGGCCGCCGGCGTGCACGAGCGTGACCAGGCGCTCGTCGCAGACCGCAGACCAGATCCCCGAAAGATCGGGCGTCTGCGTGGGATCGATGATCGCCACGCGCTCGGCGGTGGCGACCTGGACCAGGCAGATGCGCGGATGAAACGTCTCCTCACCGATGAACTCGGTGTCGTAGGCAAAGGTCCCGGCCGATCGGAGGTGATCCACCAGGTCGCCGAGTTCCGCCTGCGTCTGCACGACCGGCGCGTGCCCCTGCGGCACCATCGGGTGCTCCATGACCCGGATCTTCGAGGGCGCCTCGTCGGCGTGGGCCTCGGCGTGGTGGATGGAGCGCTTTCTGCGGCGGAAGTTCACGAAGGATGGAATGTACGGGGGTCGGGAGCTTGCGGCTAGAACATAGTCCTATAAAAGCAAAGTCGCAGCCCGTTGCATTCGTGACTCCGTGACGTCCTTCACGATTCCTAGACTTTGCGACCCATGGCCTCGGCCGACACCATGACGCTGCACGTGCGACGCCTTCCCGGCGTCGTCCCGATCGCGCGGGCGGTGCAGGACCTCGCAGCGGCCATCGAGGCCCTCGGCGCCCGGTCACGTGACGCGCTGGACCGCATCGAGGTCGAGATCGAACCACTCGACATCATGGCGTGGGTCGCCAGCCAGCAACCCGGCCAGCGGACCATGTTCCGCAACCGAGAGGGCAGCCTGGAGATGGCCAGCCTCGGCTGCCTGTTTGCGGCACCTTCCCTCGACGATGCGCGGGTCCAGCGACTGCTTGAGCAGGAGCCGCCGATCTTCCCGCGGATGCATGAGCCGGCCTCGCCGTTCCTCGTCACGACGTGTGCGTTCGATGCAAGCGCGCCGATTGCCGGCGCGTGGTCCGCCTTCGGTGCCATGCGCGTGTCGCTGCCCTTGGTCGAGGTGCGACGCATGCGCACCGTGACCACGCTTGCGGTGCATGTCAACGGCGATGCATCGCGATCGCTCGAAGCCTTGCGCGCGGTCCGGCAGCCCACGTCCGTGCAGCGCGTGGCGCTGCGGCTCGAATCCGACAGCGATCCATCGCACTGGGCCCGCATGGTGGATGAGGCGCTGGACGCCATCACGGCGCGAACGCTCGACAAGGTCGTCGTGGCCCGCACGCGTCGCTACCGGGCGGTGAGCCCGATCGATCCCATGGCGCTCCTGATGTCGCTGCGATCGGCTGCCCATGACGTGTTCCACGTTGCGGTCGAGGCAGCACCCGGCTCGAGCTTTGTCTCGATCACGCCCGAGCGGCTCTTCAAGCGCAAGGGCCGGGTGGTGCACACCGAGGCGATTGCCGGCACCTGCCCGCGCGGTCCGGATCTTGCCGCCGATGCGTGGCTCGCGAGTCGCTTGCTGGCCAGCACGAAGAACCGTCTGGAGCACGATCTGGTCCTCGACCGCATCAAGGCCGTGCTCGCCCCATGGTGTGATCGGCTCGATGCCGAGCCCACGCCGGGGATCGTGCGCCTTGCGCACGTGCAGCACCTGATGACTGGCGTCAGTGCAAGGCTCGCGGATGACGTGCGTGACGGTGCGCTGCTTGCTGCGATGCATCCCACGCCGGCCGTCTGCGGCACGCCGACCGAAGCTGCGCGCGCGTTCATCGCGGCGCATGAGGCTGACCAACGCGGCCTCTACGCCGGGGCGGTCGGGCTCGTGAGCGCGAGCCGTAGCGACTTCGCCGTGGGGATCCGCAGCGCACTCGTGCACGGCGACCAGGCCGTGGCGTTCGGCGGCGCGGGTATCGTGCAGGGCAGCGAGGCCGATGCCGAATGGCTCGAGACGGCCCGCAAGATGGAGTCCTTCGACGCCGTCTCCTGAGCCCGCACGCGCATGATGACCTTCGACGATGCCCCCAACGTGAATGCCCTCTGGGCACGGCTGGTCATGGCCGAGTTCGTGCGCGCGGGCGCGCGACATGTCGTCGTCTGCCCAGGTTCACGTAGCACGCCGCTGGCCCTGGCCGCGCACGCGAGCGATCTCGAGGTCGTGGTGGCGCTCGATGAACGCGGCGCTGCGTTCCATGCACTCGGCATCGCGAAGGCGACCGGCTGCGCAGCACCCGTGATCACCACGAGCGGCACGGCGGTCGCCAACCTCCTTCCTGCCGCGGTCGAGGCGTGGGCGAGCGGGATCCCGATGCTCCTGCTCACCGCCGATCGGCCGCCGGAACTCCTTGCATGCGGCGCGAACCAGGCGATCCCGCAGCGCGACGTGCTCGGCGGGTTCGCGCGATGGAGCGTCGATCTGGGTTGCCCGACGGACGCCGTCGATGCGCGCGTGGTGCTTTCGACCGCGGCCGAAGCGTGGAACCGCGCGCACACCGTGCCATGCGGCGCCGTGCAGATGAACTGCCCGTTCCGCGAACCGCTTGGCCTGCAGGATGCACCGTGGAACCGCGCGACGCTGGAGTCGATCCGCGCCTGGATCGGTTCCAAGGCGCCGTGGCGCGCCGAGGCCTGCTTCGGCGGCGGGCCGGGCCTGCTCGCGGCGCTGCGTGCGGTCACGCGCGGGAGTTCACGCGGCGTGATCGTGGCCGGTGCGCTGCGTGATGAGGCCGAGCGTGATGCGGTGCTCATCCTGGCCGCGCGGCTTGGGTGGCCGGTGGTCGCCGACATCACCAGCGGCCTGCGCGGCGTGCCGACGGCGCTCGCGCGCGTGATCGCGCATGGTGATCTCGTGCTGCGCAGCGAGGCGGCGCAGCGTGCGCTCGTGCCCGATGGGGTCCTTCGCGTGGGCGGAGCGATCACCAGCAAGGCCGTGGCGCAGTGGATCGATGCCTCGCGGGTGCGGCCGGTGCTCGTGGGTCGTCATGCACAGCGGCAGGATCCATCGCACACCGCTGCGTTCTCCCTCGACGTGGACCTGGCCGCGTTGGCGCGAGACCTCGTGAACAGCCAGCCCGAAGCGCTGCCGGCGGTACCGAGCGCGCTCACCGACTCGTTCGTGCAGGCCGATCTGGCCGCGGCGGCGGCGATCGAGGCGTGGATGGAGTCGACCGATGATCTCAGCGAGCCTTGGATCGCCTGGTGGCTCGCGCAGCACACGCCGGCTGGCGTGCTCCTGGCCGGCAACAGCATGCCGGTGCGCGATCTGGACATGCATGCTCCGGTTCGCCGCGACCTGGTGGTGCTCGGTCAGCGGGGCGCCAGCGGCATCGATGGCCTGATCGCCACCGCCAGCGGCATCGCGCGCAGCGGTGCGCCGACCACGGCACTCATCGGCGACGTGAGTGCGCTGCATGACCTGTCGAGCCTCGAACTTCTGCGGCGCACGCCAGGCCGCTGCACGCTGGCGATCGTGAACAACGATGGTGGGGGCATCTTCCACTTCTTGCCGGTCGCACAGCAGCCCGTGCCGTTCGAAACGCTCTTCGGCACGCCGCATGGCTGCACCTTCGAGGGTGCGGCCTCGATGTTCGGGCTGCCGTATGCGCGGGCGACCACGCGCGGCGACGCGGTGCAGGCCTTGCAACGAGCATGGTCGCAGCCCGTGCCGGCGATCGTCGAGCTCATCACGCCGCGGTCGGAGAACCTTGCACGTCACCGCGCGTTGCAGGCATGCGTGGCCAAGGCGATCGATGACGCGCTCGCAGGATGATGCGTTCATGGGCGTCTTGAACCATCTCGGTGACACGGTTGCGTCATGAGCCGGTCGCATCACCATGATTTCGGCGCCCTCGCTGGACCACCCATCGACCCACGCGAGCCATCCATCCTTCCATGGTTCGAGCTTCGCCCGGCACCGGCTGATGCGCCGTGCATCGTGGCCCTGCATGGTTCGTTCGGCGAGCCGCGCGACTGGAAGCTCGTCGCGGCGCGGGTGGGTGCGCGGGCATCGTTCCATGCGGTCGCGCTCGCACCGTTGGCGCAAGGCCGGGTGCT
>JAGWXC010000149.1 GCA_018970045.1 Planctomycetota bacterium
CGCCGCACCGACTGGTCCGAGCTCACGCTCGTGAGTACGCTGAGCCCGTGCCCGATGTGCACCGGCACGGCGGTCCTCTACAAGGTGCCGCGCGTGGTGATCGGGGAGCACCGCACCTTCATGGGCGCCGAGCGCTGGCTTGCCGAAGCTGGTGCCGAGGTGCTCGTGCTGGACGACCCGCGCTGCGTTGAGCTCATGCATCGCCTGCAGCGGGAGAAACCCGGGCTCTGGGCCGAGGACATCGGCGAGCGCTACCGGCACCAGGTGGCGTTCGTGTGCACCGCCAACTCCTGCCGGAGCCAGATGGCCGAGGGCTGGGCGCGCGCGATCCATGGTGCGCGGCTTGATGCATTCAGCGCCGGGGTCCGCGCAAGCACGCTGAATCCGCTCGCGGTGAGCGCGATGGCCGAGGTTGGCATCGACATCAGCGGCCATGCGAGCAAGACCGTGGGCGAGCTGCCCGGCCATCTCGATGTCGCGGTGACGGTCTGCTCGGGCGCTGATCAGGCTTGCCCGGCCATGCCCGGCGCGGTGCGTCGCGTGCACGTGCCCTTCGACGATCCGCCGCAATTGGCGCAGGGCGCTCGCACGGATGATGAGGCGATGCCGCACTATCGCCGCGTGCGCGATGAGATCCGCACGTGGGTCGAGCGCGAGTTGCCGAAGCTGCTGCACTGAGTCGAGGTAGCCTGCGCAGGTCGGGCCCTTGGCGGAATTGGCAGACGCAGGGGACTTAAAATCCCTCGCCGGTCACACGGCATCCCGGTTCGAGTCCGGGAGGGCCCATTGAGGTGCGTCAAGCCACCTCACCCGAGCCCCATCGCGGCGAGGGTCTCCTGCGCCACGGTCCGCGCATCGAACACCTGCTCGGCGCGCGCGCGGCCCGCGCGGCCCATCGCCACGGTCCGCGCGTGATCCTGCATCAGCGACTGCATCGCGTGCGCCAGAGCGGTGACGTTTCCGCGCTCGACGAGCAGGCCCGTCACCCCATCCTCCACGCACTGCCTGCAGCCCGGCACGTTGTTGGTCACGACCGCTCGGCCTGCAGCCATCGCCTCGAGCACGCTGTGCGGCGTGCCCTCGCGCCAGCTCGGCAGCACGAACACACGGCACCAGGCGAGGTCGGGGCGGATGTCATGGCGACGACCCACCGACTCCCAGACGCCGCGCCGCGCACCATCGGCCACGCGACGCTCGAACGCCTCGCCTTCCTTGCCATCGCCGAAGCCCGCGATGCGGATCGGGATCGATGGCTGCTCGCGGTGCACGAGCTCGGCGGCCTGCAGGAACTCCTCGAAGCCCTTGTCGGTCATGAAGCGGCTGGCGAAGAGGATCCCGCCGTCGGGATTCGGGGTCTGGACGGCGTGATGCGCGAGATCGACGCCGCTGCCGGCAGTCACGGTCACGGGTACCCCGGGCGCGAGCAGGCCCCATCGCGCGAAGTCATCGCGATCATCCGGATTGTGGAAGATCACGTGCGTGGCCTGCGCCAGGGCACGGCGATAGAGCGCGCTCGCTGCCGTGCGCGCGATCCACCAACGAAGTCCGCGGCGCACGAACACGCTGCCCACGCCCGTGATCATCGCCACGCGCACCGCGACGCCTGCCGCAGCCGCAGCGGGCATGCCGTGACAGACGGCCTTGATCGTGCCGGCCAGCACGTGAGTCGGTCGCTCGTCGCGCATGAAGCGATCGAACTCCCGCCGCACGCCGCGCTCGGCCAGTGGATTCATGCCGCGCCGCGCATAGTCGAGCTCCACGACCTCGGCGCCCGCCTCCTGCATGCGCTCACGCACCCATGGCTCGATCGCGGGAGCGGCCACCACGACCTCGTGGCCTGCCGCGCGCAGCATGCCGACCAAGGGCGCCCGGAAGAGCGGCAGGGTCGGCGCGAAGCCGGTCAGGATGGCGACACGGGCCATGCGCTGATCGTACGGCGATGCGCATCGACCCTACGATGGCCTGATGCGCGCACACGCAGAGGTCGCCGTCGTGTGGACCGCCTCGCTCGCGAGCGCGCTGCTCGCCTTTGGCTTCTCCATCGCTCTCGCTCGCACGCTCGATGCTGCGGCGTTCGGCACCTTCATGACGGTCTTTGCCGTGAGCCGGCTCGCGGCGCCCGTGGCGCAGGGCGGTGTCAGCGAGATGTGGCTTCAGGCCTTCGGTCGATACGGTCGCGCCGCATCGGCATGGATCGTGCCGGGCCTTGGTGCCATGGCGAGCACCGCGGGCCTGGCGGTGCTGGGCATGACGGGGTGGGCCATGGCCTTTGCTCCCTCGGGTGATGCAGGGGAACTGGCGATCGTGATGGCCGTGGCGGTCGCCCTCGGCGCACCGGCCGACAATGCGATCGCCGAGCCAATGCTCCGCGGCCGATTCGTGCGTGTGGCCATGTGGCAGCTCGCTCCATACCTCGTGCGCATGGCAGCGGTGGGCGTGGCGGCGTGGGTGCTCTGGCGCAGCGATGGCACGCGTGCCGTCGGTGGACCGCTGGTGATCGCACTCGTCGTGGGTACGGCCATCACGAGCGTGATCGGCATGCGGTGGATTCTCCGGCTCCGGCGCGATCCGCCAGTCGATGATGCGCCGACGCACGAGCCGATCACTGGCGTGCCAGGAGCTGGCGCTGCGCTGGCCCGGTCGTTCCCCTTCGCGCTGCAGGGTCTGGCGTACCTCGCGGTGCTGCAGGTGGGCACGATCGCGCTGGGCTCGGCGGGCCTGGTCGAGGACGCCGGGGCCTTCTCCGTGGCGATGAACATCGTGACGGCGATGCATCTGCTTCCGAGCGCGGTCTTCTCCAGGGTTTTTGCTCCGCGCTACTTCCTCTGGGGCAACAGCGATCCTGCACGGCTTGCGCGCACGGCACCGCGCGTGCTCGCGTGGGTCATGGCGGCATCGGTCGTGGCCTCGATCGCTGCATGGTTCGTCCTGCCATGGGCGATCCCGTTGGTCTTCGGCGAAGCGCAGCAGGCCGCGGTCGCGCCCGCGCGCACGCTGGCGTTGGCGTTCCCGGTCTGGTGCCTGGCAGCGGGGCTCGCGGCACACCACACCACGCCGACCGAGGTGCGCTGGCGCACGCTCTGCTGGGTGGGCCTGGCGGCCATCACGATCGGCGGCTGCATCCTGCAGGCCCCGACGGCTGGTCTCGATGGAGTGGTGCAGGCGATCATCGCGGGGCAGGTTGCCTTCGCCATCCTCACGCTCATCGGCCAGCTCGTGTTCGTGGGTCCACGCTGGCGCTCGGCTTCATGAAGCCTTCACCACGGCGCATCGGGCGCTCCTAGGATCAACGCGATGCAGCGACAGCCACAACGGGTCTCGGGTCGTGCCGTGGGCGCCGTGATGTTCATCGCCGCGCTGGCCGTGACCGTGGCTTGGATCGTGATCAGGGTGTTCTTCACGACGCAGCCGGTCGAGGGTGCGACGGATGCAGCAGCGATCCCGGCACCCGCGCCGGCGACCGCACCCCGTGCCATCAGCAAGCCATTCGATCATGTCGTCGTGCTGAGCATCGATGGCCTGCGTGCCGATGCCGTCGAGGATGCCGTGCGTCGCGGCCTCCCGGGATTCGCAGCGCTCCTCAAGGGGCCGCACACGCTCGAAGCCCGGACCGATCCCGACATCACCGTCACACTGCCCAACCACACCGGCATGGTGACGGGCAGGCTCTTCAAGGGTCCGCAGGGGCACAATTGGCTTCCCAACGACTTGCCGCCCACGATCGCCGAGGGCGGCACGTTGCACGCAGCGCATGGCTCGTACGTGCCGAGCATGTGGGACGTGGCGCATGACCATGGCCTGCTGACCGGCATGATCGCGAGCAAGGAGAAGTTCATCCTCTATGACAACAGCTACCGCGAGGAGCAGGGCGCGCCGGATTCGATCGCGCCCGACCACGGCCGCGCGAAGCTCGACATCGTGGAGCTTGCGTTTCGCGGCGAAGGCGTGGAGCGCAAGGCAGAGGCCGCGCTCGACCGTGCGGCCATCGATGGGCGCCGCTCGCTCTGGTTCCTGCACTTTGCCGACACCGACTTCACGGGCCATGGCACGACGTGGGATATGACGCCCGGCTCGGCGTACCTCGCCTGCGTCGATCGCATGGATGCGCTCGTCGATCGGTTGGTACGGCACATCGAGGGAAATCCATCGCTGCGCGGTCGCACCGCGATCGTGATGACGGCCGACCATGGCGGGGGCGCACCGCCGCTCTCGCACACCGTGGCGGAGTCGCCGCTGAACTTCCGCATCCCGTTCGTGGTCTGGACCGGCGATGGACGGGGCGGTGACCTCTACGCGCTCAGCCCCATGCGGGCACGGCCCTCGGCGAGCGAGCGCATGACGGCCACCGGCGGATCACCGATCCGAAACGCCGATGCCGGCAACTGTGCGCTGTGGCTTCTGGGCTTGCCGCCTATTCCCACGAGCACCGTGGGCGCGGAGCAGGACCTGCTCGCGGGGTGGTCGCGTCCTGCGCCCTGATGGGTGGGTGAGTGGCGTTTGGGCTCGGAGCGAGGGTCTCGCCTTGTGGGGTGAGGCTTTTCGATGAAGAGGTTGATCGCGCCGTCAACGCCTGCGCCATCCCCGCGGGGTCAGACCAGCGAGGGCGAGGAGCGGGGCGGCTGCGGGCTAATCACTCTGAGGCGGTCCAGTTACCAAGAACCACCGCGAGATCTGCACCGTTTACAGCACCATCACCGGTGACGTCACCAGTGAGTGGTGGGTTGGGCTGTTCGAAGCCGGTGTTTTCGAACCACACGGTGTCGCCTGAAAGAGGGGTCTGAAACGGGAAGCACCCCGCCCCGTCGCCCGCATCTAGTCTGTTCAGACCCCATGTTGCCACCAAATCAAGATCTCCATCACCGTCACAATCAAGCCAGCCGTTAGGCTCAAAAGCAACTTCAAAAAAATAGGTACCCGCAATGCAAGGTTGGTAGTTTCCAATTTCGGTAATCAAACCCTCGCAGAATGCACGGACATCAGGAAAGACACCGCTTGTCGTTATCACTGGACCATCGGGGCTAGGAGAAAGGCGCGTCGCAGTCATGAACTCTGTGGAAGTCCGCGATTCAATGGATCCATACTGGGTTGTTACAACCACGTAGGGTCTCGGCGGATAAGGAAAGAGAAACGGTTCGCGGCTGCTGCATACTTCAACTACGCCATCGGCGTTCACATCGACATTTGTGATGGGCAACTCGCCGGGAGCAATCGCTCCACAGCCTTGGTTGGAGAAGGGCATGAGCGTTCCGGACAACCACGACTCTGGTGTGCATCCACTGCCTGCTTGTGCCATTCGCGCCTGCAGCACTTCCTGCTGCCTCGAATGAGTCGGCGCTCCCGATGCCAGTACGGGTGGGTGCTTGCCAGTGGTTTGCTGTCCAGCCGCGAACGCGAGCGAGCCGGCGACGGTGAGTGCAGCGATGATTGCGGGTGTCTTCATGGTGTGTCCCCGTGCAGAGGAGCGGGTTGTGCGAATTGAAAACTCGACTATCGAAGCCAAACTGCCTTTAGAAATTCGGTGACCACGCAGCGAGCACAAGGCAGAGATCGTGCCCGTCAACGACACCGTCCTGATTGATGTCTGCCTCACTAAACGACTTGGGCTTCTCGAAACCAATGTTCTCAAACCACAGTTGCCGAAAGACGTTACAACATGTGGGATTTGTTCTGATGAACACCAGAACGACAAAGTCCAGGTCTCCGTCTTCATCAAAATCACGCCAGCCTGCTCGCTGCATGCCGTCTTCCCCATCGGCGCGCATGTACACATATGAATCTGTAACCGCAGGATAGTTCGCACGAATCCACGCGAGCAGACTGTCATTCCAGACTGCTATTCG
>JAGWXC010000150.1 GCA_018970045.1 Planctomycetota bacterium
TCTCCGCGGCCTCAGGATCCGAGTGTGTGATGTGCTCGACATGCTTGGGAGCGACCTGTCCATCGATCAGGTGCTCGCGGCGTTCCCTGACCTGGAGCGCGATGACATCCTTGCCGCACTGGCCTACGCCTCGCGGCTGACGAGCCACGTCGCGGCCTAGTTGCCATGCATTTCATCATCGACGAACAGCTGCCACTGCAGCTGGCGGTATCGCTTTTCGATGTGCATGAGCGCGGGATGTCACGCTCGACCGCACTCGTTCGGCGTAGCCCTACCACACCACCCCGCTCACCACGCGGCCGGCGATTTCGGGCTGCCTGCGGTGACGGCGCGTCAGAGGCGAGAACTCACCGAAGTTTTGGAGGCTGATCACGACCGACCCGCTTCATGCATTAGGATGGCTGGAAACCTGTCTTGACATTTGTGTTAAGTCGCGTCATGCTTTCTCCATGGGCCGTCATCCACCATGCGCCTACCCGAACATCGCCTTGCCTTCACGGCAGATGGCATCCTGCCCCCAGGCGATCACGTGCTCACGATCTCGAGTCTGCCGACATCGTGCTTGGTGCTCCCGGGCTCACCGTCCGTTCCGTGGAATGGAGTCTGGCGTGCCGAGCTGGCTGCCCGGGCTCGCCATGCCATCCTCGCACTCTGGACCGCAGGAGCCGGAGATGTGGTCCTTGACGGCTCATTCGTCGAGGACACCCCCGAGCCGCGTGATGTCGACGGGTTCTTCGAGTGCGATGAGTGCCTGCTGGCAGACGGAACGCTCGAGACGCGACTCAACCAGATCGACCCCGCCGGACACTGGACGTGGGATGCGCGCCGCCGTCGACGTGGGCCGGGGTCATCCAAGGCGGAATTGCCGATGTGGCATGCTCGGCGCTTGGACTTCTATCCACTTCCCGTGCATCAGGGAGCTCCTGAGCCGGCGGTCAGGGCGATCCTCGACGAGCTGTTCCGGCGTCGCCGCAGCGATGGTCGATCCAAGGGCGTGGTTCGGCTCGTGCGACCAGCCATCCGGGGGCCGACATGATCAGGACTGACCACGAACTCCGCCGTGCAACGGCGCTCCTGAAGCAAGCCACCATGCAACTGACTCGCCGCAAGGGGGAACTGCGACGTCGGGGGCACGATGCCAAGGCACTCCAGCGCTTGCTTGCTGTGGAACTGAACGCTGCCGCCGCGCTTCGGCATGAGATCGCCCAGTACCGCCGGATCAAGCGGGGCAATCTCTCCGAGTTCCGAAACCTTGATGGCCTTGGCCAGCTCTTGATTGCGGCTCGGCTCGCCCGCGGCCTGAGTCAACGCGACCTGGCCAAGCGCATGCAGTGCACCGAAGCGCAGGTCAGCCGCGATGAGCGCACCGAATACTGGGGCATCACCGTTGCGCGGGCCAATCGCCTTCTTGAGGCACTTGGTGCGCGGCTGACGGCGAAAGTCACGCTCAACCGCACTCGTTCGGCGTAGCCCTACCCCACCACCCCGCTCACCACGCGGCCGGCGATGTCGGTCAGACGGTAGTGACGCCCCTGGTAGAACCAGGTCAGGCGTTCGTGGTCGATGCCCAAGAGGTGCAGCATCGTGGCGTGCAGATCATGGACATGGACCGCGCCATCGACGATGTTCGAGCCGAACTCGTCCGTGCTGCCATGCACATGGCCGGCCTTCACGCCCCCGCCAGCCATCCAGACACTGAAGCACCGCGGGTGGTGATCGCGACCGTAGTCATCGACCGTCATGCGCCCTTGGCAGTACGCGGTGCGGCCGAATTCGCCGCCCCAGACCACGAGCGTGTCCTCGAGCAAGCCACGGCGCTTCAGGTCCATGACGAGCGCCGCGCTGGCCTGATCGGTCTGCCGACATTGGTGCGAGATGCCACCGGGCAATCCAAGGTGCTGGTCCCACCCTTGGTGGAAGAGCTGCACGAACCGCACGCCGCGCTCAACGAGCCGCCGCGCAAGCAGGCAGTTGGCCGCGAAGGTGCCAGGATCGCGCGAGCCCGGGCCGTAGAGATCGAAGGTCGCCTCCGACTCGCCCGACAGATCGGTCGCCTCGGGCACGCTCGTCTGCATGCGGAACGCGAGCTCCGCCTGCGCGAGCCGTGCATCGACCTCGGGATCCGACTCGCGGGCGACCGCGGCGCGCGTGAGCCCGCCGAGCGCATCGAGCATGGCGCGCCGCGCGTGCGGCGACACGCCCTCGGGATTCGAGAGCGCCAGCACCGGCTCCGATCCCGAGCGGAACTGCACGCCCTGGTGCTCGCTGGGCAGGAAGCCGCTGCCCCACAGCCGCGCGTAGAGCGGCTGGTCACGGTTGGCATCCTTCGAGACGAGCACGATGAACGACGGCAGGTCGCGGTTCATGCTGCCAAGGCCGTAGCTCAGCCACGCGCCCATCGACGGCCGCCCCGCGATCTGGTGCCCCGACGCGAAGAACGTGATCGCCGGGTCATGGTTGATCGCCTCGGTGTGCATGGACCTGATGACGCAGAGGTCATCGACGACCTTGGCCGTGTGCGGCAGCAGGTCCGACAGCTCGATGCCCGACGCCCCGTGCCTGGACGCACCCACGAAGCTTGATGCGATCGGCAGACTCGCTTGGTAGCCGCTCATTCCCGTGAGCCGCTGCGAGCCCAGCACGCTCGCCGGCAGCGGCTGACCATGCAGCGCACGGAGCCCCGGCTTCGGATCGAGCGTCTCGAACTGCGATGGACCGCCCGACTGGAAGAGGTAGATGACGCGCTTGGCCCGCGACGCGAACGACGGCCCCTGCGGCGCCGGTGCCGTGGCCAGCACATCGCCCATCGCGAGCGCACCCAGGCCGAGCGCCGACGCACCAAGGAAATGCCGGCGCGAGGCGCGCATCAGGTCGTCATAGCTCGGTGGTCGGTGGCTCATGGTCATCGCACCATCACGAAGGCATCACTGGCCATCACGGTCGACGCCGCCAAGACGAGCGCCGCGTGCTCGGGATCATCGCTGCCCGAGATCGCACGTGCCGCCGCGAGGTCCGTGACGAACGCCTCGGCCTGGCTCGCCACCAGCACGGTGAGCGGCGCGAGCTCATCGTCGTGCGGGGCGCGCCCGGCCAGCAACCGGAAGACGCGCGCGATCCGCTCGGTGCGTGTCGTGGCATCACGCATGGCCCGCGCCGCGATCGCTTGGGCGCACTCGATGAAGATCGGGTCGTTGAGCAGTGCCATCGCCTGCATCGGCGTGGTGGTGCTCGATCGGCGCGGCTGGCATGCCTCGCGCGTGCCCGCATCGAAGGTCAGCATGCTCGGCGGCGGCACGGTGCGCTTGCGGAAGGTGTAGAGGCTTCGGCGGTGCGCACCCTCGCCGGCATCGGGCTGGTAGCCATCGGATTGGCCGGCTTGCGCGGCGATTCCCGGCTGCTGGTACGGCCGCACGCTCGGACCGCCGAGTCGCTCGATGAGCAGCCCCGCCGCCAAGAGCGCACTGTCACGCGCCTGCTCGGCGCTCACGCGCACGCTTGGACCGCGGGCCAGCAACGCGTTGCCGGGATCGTGCGAGCGCACCGCTGCTGGAACCGAACTCGACTGGCGGAACGTGGCGCTGAGCGCGATGCGACGGAGCATCGCCTTGCGATCCCACGCCGCGGGGCCATGCACGAAGTCGTGGGCGAGCAGATCGAGCATCATCGGATGAATGGGCGCACTCCCCTGCGTGCCGAAGTTCTCGACCGTCTCCACGAGGCCGCTGCCGAAGCACTGCGCCCACAGGCGATTGACCTCGACGCGAGCAAGCAGCGGATGACGCGGATCAACGAGCCACTGCGCCAGATCGACTCGCGATGCACCGGCGCTTGGCGCAAACGGAAGCACTGCGGCCACTGCACCCGGATGCACCGGGCGCTTGGGATCGGGCTGGTCGTAGGCACCACGCGTGAGCACCATCGTGGCCTGCGCGTAGGGCGAATCCTGCATGCACGGCATGCGCGGGATCGCATCGAGGTGCGCATCGAGCGCTCGCCGAGCGGCGTGCGCGGCGGTGCGCTCCGCATCCGACGCATGCCATGCGGCATGGGCTGCGCGCTCTGACTGCGTGGGTTCACGGCCGGCCAGCAACGCGACCTCGGCGTCCGTGAGCGCGTGCCGCCAGAGCTTGAGCTCATCGATCGCCCCTGATCGGAAGCCCGCATCACGCGAACGGGAACCGACCTCGATGGGCGCCGCAGCGATGGGGCCATCCAGATGGTCGCGCACGATCTCGGATGCGGCGCGAGCGCCATCGATCCAGATCGACAGACCCGACGCCTGGCCCATGCCTTCCCAACGTACGGCGACATGCGTCCACCGATCGAGCGCGAGCGGCTCGGTGGTCTGGATGCTCGCCGCACTGCCGGGCCAGAGGTGGATCACGCTCCAACGCAGCCGGCCATGATCCAGCAGGAGTTCGAAGCCCGATCCATCAGCGTCGTTCGTGTAGAAGCCGCTCGTGTGCAGGATCGTGGCGCGCGCGGACCGCTCGCCGGGCCGAAGCCACAGCGAGATCGTGACGGGATCGTGTCGCGTGAGCCCACCGGTGCCCTGCAACGACACGCCGCCGTCGCCATCGCACGCAAGCGCCTGGCCCGCGTGGCCGGCAACCAGTGATGCCGCGCCGAGCTGTTCCCCGCGGCCACGATCCGTGGTCGCGGGCTTGGATGGATCGATCGTGTTCGGGCTCTGGCCATCGGCGAGCGCATCGAAGGGCCAGTGGCCAGTGGGCGCGGGCGGATCGATGGTCGCTCCCGCTGCAGCGACCCGATCTTCTGCTGATGCGTCGATCGACGTGTTGCTCGCAGGGGCATTCTTCGATTCGACGGATACCCGCTGGAGCGCAGCGACCCATGCGGAACGGGTGGTGTTGGCTGACGCCGCCAAGGAGGCCGTCGTCGCCTCCTGCTCGGGCGTGGCCAGGCGCACCGTCGGCGGCGGTTGGAAGCCGCCGTGCGCGAAGGACTTCATGCCGTTCTCGTCGATGCGGCCGAACATCGCCGCGAGGCCGTAGAACTCCTCGGTCGGGATCGGGTCGTACTTGTGGTCGTGGCAGCGAGCGCACTCGAGCGTCAAACCCAGGAAGGTCGCGCCGAAGGTGCTCACGCGGTCGGCGATGCCCTCTTGCCTGAACTCTTCGGCGATCGAGCCACCTTCCTCGGTCATGCGGTGCAGGCGATGGAAGGCCGTGGCCACGCGGGTCTCGGTCGTGGCATCGGGCAGCAGGTCGCCGGCGATGATCGCGCGCACGAACCGGTCGTAGGGATCGTTGCGATTGAGCGCATGCAGCAGCCAATCACGCCAGGGCCAAGTGAACGAGGGTCCGTCCGACTGGTAGCCGTGGGTGTCGGCAAAGCGCGCCAAGTCGAGCCACGTCGTCGCCATGTGTTCGGCGGCGCGGGGACTGGAGAGCATCGCATCGACACGCCGCTCATAGGCACCGGGTGCCTGATCGGCGATGAACGCGTCGATCTCCTCGGGCGTGGGCGGCAGGCCCGTCAGCGCCATCGACACGCGGCGCAGCAGCGTGGCGCGGTCCGCTTCGGGAGCGGGGCGCAGCGATCGCTCAGCCAGGGTTCGGAGCACGAGCTCATCAAGCGGATCGCGGGACCATCCATCCGTGGCACCACGGCGACGACCCTCGGGAGCCTTGGGTGCCACGAAGGCCCAGTGCGGGTCCACGGGGGCGCCGGCTTCGACCCACTGCACCAAGATCGACCGTTCCGCTTCACTCAAGGGACGCTTGAGTTCCGGTGGGGGCATCACGAGATCAGGATCGTTGCTGTGGATCCGGGCCACGAGTTCGCTGTGGGCTGGATCGCCGGCCACGACGGC
>JAGWXC010000151.1 GCA_018970045.1 Planctomycetota bacterium
TCGAACCGGCCGGCCGAGAGCGCCTGGCGCAGCGCCACCGTCTTCATGATGTCGGTGTGGACCTTGCTGCCGTGCGTGACAGGCGAGATGCCCTGCGCAAGCCCTTCGAGGTTGGTGTGCACCCTCAGGTCGAGCCCAAGCCGCGCAGCCGTGGCGTCGCGGAACGCGATCATCTCGCGGAACTTCCACGTCGTGTCGATGTGCAGCACCGGGAAGGGCAGCCGGCCGGGCGCGAACGCCTTCAGCGCCAAGTGCAGGAGCACCGTCGAGTCCTTGCCGATCGAATACATCAGGACCGGGCGCTCGAAGCTCGCTGCGGTCTCGCGCAGGATGTGGAGTGCCTCGGCTTCGAGTTCCTCGAGATGGGTCAGGCCGTGCGCCATGCGACCGAAGCCTAGACGATGTGCTAGCGTCCGCGCATCGATGGATGGCGCCTCGCCCAACGTCGTCTGGCAGCATGGGTCCGCATCGCCCGACGAGCGCGCGGCGTGGCTCGGCCGTCGCGGCTGCACCCTCTGGATGACCGGCCTGAGCGGTTCAGGCAAGAGCACGATCGCCCTCGCCGCTGAACGTGCGCTGCTCGCCGCCGGCCTGCCCGCACTGGTCCTCGACGGCGACAACCTCCGCCACGGCCTCAGTGCCGAGCTTGGCTTCGATGAGTCAGGCCGCGCCGAGGCGGTGCGGCGCGCCGGCGAGGCGGCGCTCCTCGTCGCGGCATCGGGCGCAATCGCCATCGTGAGCCTGGTGAGCCCGTACGAGGCCGATCGGGCGCGCGTGCGGGCGCGTCATGCAGCGAGCGGCGTGCCCTTCGCCGTCGTGCACGTTGATGCACCGCTCGCCGTGGCGGAATCGCGCGACCCCAAGGGCCTCTACAAGCGTGCGCGCGCCGGCGAACTCGAGCGCTTCACGGGCGTGAGCGATCCGTACGAGGCTCCCGCGTCGCCCGACCTTCGACTGGCCACGGATGCGGCATCGATTGAGTCATGCGTCGCCTCGCTGACCAGCCTCGCACGACGGTTGGCGCATCCACGCACGCCGTAGGCCTGGCTGCACAGCCTGCGCGGATGCCGGGGCACGACCCGGTATCGTGCCCGGCGTGTCCGACGAGGAAACACTGCTTCCGAATGATTCGAGCACGTCGCGACAGCCGGATCGAGGCAGCGGCACCGATGCACCCCATCAGCGCTTCACCGGTTCACCGACCGAACGCCCCGGTGACCAGATCGGCCCGTACACGCTGATCGCGCAGATCGGCGAGGGCGGCTTCGGCACGGTCTGGGTGGCGGAGCGCCGCCAGCCCTTCACCCAGCGCGTGGCGTTGAAGCTGATCAAGGCAGGCATGGACACCAAGAGCGTCCTGGCACGCTTCGAGCAGGAGCGCCAGGCGCTGGCGGTGATGAATCACCCCAACATCGCGAAGGTGCTCGACGGCGGCATGACGCCCGCAGGCCGCCCCTACTTCGCCATGGAGTTCGTGAAGGGCGAGCCCGTGACCGAGTTCTGCGATGCGCGCAAGCTCGGCGTGAAGGCGAGGCTCCAGCTCTTCGCGCAGGCCTGCGAGGCGATCCAGCACGCGCACCTGAAGGGCATCGTGCATCGCGATCTGAAGCCCGGCAACATCCTCGCCTTCGAGCAGGACGGCAAAGAGCCCACCTTGAAGGTGATCGACTTCGGCGTGGCCAAGGCGATGAGCCAGCCGCTGACGGACAAGACGATCTTCACCGAGACGGGTCAGATGATCGGCACGCCGGAGTACATGAGTCCGGAGCAGGCGGACCCGAGCGCGAGTGACATCGACACGCGAAGCGACATCTACTCGCTCGGCGTCTTGCTGTATGAACTGGTGACTGGATCACCGCCCTTTGATGCGAAGACCTTGCGCGCGCGTGGCTACGGCGAGATCCAGCGGATCATCCGCGAGGAAGACCCGCCCAGCCCGAGCGCCCGACTGACGACGATTTCGACGAAGGACGCGGAGCTCGCCACGCGCATCGAGAAGGCGCGCGGCGTGGTGCTGCGCGACCTCGCATCGCAGCTCAGGAACGAACTTGAGTGGATCCCGCTCAAGGCCATGCGCAAAGAGCCGCAGCACCGCTACCAGACGGCCCAAGCGTTCGCCGAGGATGTGCGGGCGTACCTCGACGGCCGGCCGATCATGGCGGCACCCGAATCAACGGGCTACCGCGTGCGCAAGTACGTGCGCCGCAACACGGCGCTCGTGACCGGCGTGGCGGCGGTCGCCCTGTCGCTGGTGGCGGGCTTGGGCGTGGCGACCTGGCAGTGGCGCGTGGCGGTGGCGCAATCGGTGCGCGCCGAGGCAGCGCTCGCGGTGGCTTCGACGGCTTCCGCGCTCAATGCGGCACGCAAGCCGGATCCGCTCCAAGTGGCCGATGATCTGCGCACGCTCGAGTCGATCCATCGTGATCGCAGCTTCCCGGCGCAACTCGCCAAGGCACTGGTCAGTCAATCGCTTGGCGAGCCGCTTCGTGCACATCGTGATGATGTCTGGAGCGTTGCCTTCAGCCCGAACGGAAAGATCCTCGCCAGCGGCAGCGATACGAACGATGGCTTCGCGATCAGACTGTGGGACGGTGCGACGGGCGCTCCGATCGGCGAGCCGCTGCGAGGGCATGCAGACCGCGTGACCAGCATCTGCTTCAGCCCCGATGGGTCGATGCTGGCGAGCGGGAGCCTTGACGGCACGATCCGCCTGTGGGATCCACTCACCGGGAAGCCGGTGGGCGAACCTCTGTCCAACGAGTCAATCGGCATCAACAGCCTGTGCTTCAGTCACGACGGCTCGATGCTGGCCAGCGGCGGGTTCAATCACGCCATCCGGCTGTGGGATGTTGCGGCACGAGCGCCGGTCGGCCAGCCCTGCCTTGGGCACAGCGACGAAGTCGTTGCCACGGCCTTCAGCCCGGATGATGCGACGCTGGCCAGCGGCAGCGCCGACGGCACCGTTCGGCTGTGGGACGTCACGACCCGAACGCAGCGGCTTGACTCGCTCGTTGGCCACAGCGGAGCCGTGACCGGCGTTGCGTTTTCACCCGACGGCACCCTGCTCGCCAGTGCAGGCAAGGATGCCTCGGTGCGAGTGTGGGATCCCGCGACCGGCAAGCCGGTGATGCCGCCGCTCGTGGGCCACGAAGCCGGGCTCAGGTCGATCGCCTTCGCACCGGATGGCGGCATCTTCGCCAGCGCCGGTGATGACGGCACCATCCGACTGTGGACGGCTGCGACCGGGCAACCAGTCGGCGAGCCACTCCGTGGCCACCTCGACTGGGTCTACGGCGTCTGCTTCCGACCCGATGGGCGCATGCTGGCCAGCGCCAGCGAGGACAACTCCATCAGGCTGTGGGACGTCCCCGTCGCGAAGGTCCTTGGGGGCGTGATGCGAGGCCACTCCGCCGACGTGGCCTGCGTCGCGATCAGTCCGGACCATCGAACGGTCGTCAGCGGCAGTTACGACACCACCCTTCGCCTCTGGGATGCCGAGACGGGTCTGCCGATCGGCCTTCCGCTCGAAGGCCACTCGGACGATGTCAACGGAGCCTGCTTCACGCCGGACGGCACGATGGTCGTGAGCGCCAGCAAGGACAAGACGCTGCGACGGTGGAACGCCACCACGGGGGAATCCATCGGAGTTCCGATGACCGGACACGACGACGAGGTGTACGCCGTCGCCGTGCATCCGGACGGATCCACGCTCGCCAGTGGCAGCAAGGACCAGACCGTTCGACTGTGGGACGCCGCAACCGGTGCAGCCATCGCGGGGCCGCTCGGCGCCAGCGAAGGGCAAGTCTTCTCGGTGGGGTTCAGTCCCGACGGATCAATGCTCGCGAGCTCGCACTCGGCAGGGATCTCGGACAGGCCGGGCTTCGTCCGATTCTGGGATCCCCGCTCCGGCGCGTCGCTCGGACCTGCGATCGAGGGAGCGCGCGGCTTCGTGGCCCTTGGCTTCCACCCCCAAGGCACCCTGCTTGCGGCCGGAACGAACGCGGGGTTGATCGAGTTCTTCGATCCCGCGTCGCGGCTCGCCGTCGGCGCACCCATCACGACCCAGGAAGAGTGGATCGGCGCCGTCAGCTTTTCGCCTGATGGATCCACGGTCGCCGATTGCGGCGGCTTCAAGCGGGACATTCGGCTCTGGGATGCCGCAACGCGCAAGCCACTCGGCGATTCCCTCGTCTCGACCGACGCCAGCGTCCTCTGTCTGGCCTTCAGTACCGATGGATCCAAGCTCGCCAGCGGAAGCGATGACGCCACACTCCACCTGTGGCACGCCACGCCACTCAAGGATCGCATCGAGACCATTCGCTCGACGCTGGCCGAGGCCGAGGCTGCGCGCGCGATGCTTGCACCTCAACTCGCCGCCGTGCGGGCGGGCACCACGACCCATCGCGCCGTGCAGGATGCCATGCTTGCGGATCCACGGTTCGTCGGAGCGCTGCGCCGCGGTGCGCTCATCGCCATCGGGCAAGCAGCTCGCGACGACACGCTCGCCAAGCCAGCGGCGGCGCGCAGCGCCGTCGACCTCGACTCCAGCGCAGGCGATGCTCCACCTTGACTCAGCCGGAGCGGCCTGCCTGACGCGCTGACCGCTCGTCCGGGGCGGGTATTCTCCGTCAATGGCCTTCGCCACACGACTCGAGCAGCTCCGTTCCGACATCACTGCGCAGGGCGAACGCGTCTTGGGGTGCTGCTCGCTCGCCACCGAGTGCTATTTCGAGCACGATCAGGCCAAGGCGCGCGCAGTCATCGCCGCCGACGACGCCATCGACAAGGCTGACGTCGAGATCGAGCGTGCCAGCATCCCCCTGCTTCAGATGGGCAACTCCGACGAGTATCAGGTCCGCAGCGTGCTCACCATCGTGAAGGTCAACAACGAGCTTGAGCGCATCGCCGACTGCGCGGTGAACATCGCCGAGCAGGTCGCCGGGCAGGCCCGCATGGATGAGCGGATCCCGCCAACCTTCCGCGTCATGGCCAACAGCGTGCTCGGCATGCTGCGCGACGCCAACCGTGCGCTGATCACGGGCAATCCCGATCTCGCGCGGCAGGTGCTGCTCTTCGACGACACCGTCGACCGCTTCAAGAACGAGATCCTCCTCCACGCCCAGGAGCAGGTGGCGCTGGGGCAGTTCAGCGTGCGCTTCGCCTTCCAGCTCACCAGCGTGACCCGCAGCGTCGAGCGCATCGCCGACCACTGCACGAACATCTGCGAACAGGTGATCTACGTCGAGACCGGCAAGATCGTCCGCCACCGACCCGAAGGCTGGTCGGAGCCTGAGCGCCCACAGTCATGACCACGCTCACCTCGCGATTGGAACGAGCCCGAGAGCGGCTCGCCGGTCATGGCCAAGAGCACGTGCTGCGCCACGCGGCGAGCCTCGATCCGGTGCGGCTCGATCGGCTGCTCGACCAGGTCGATGCGCTCTCGCTCGAGCAGGTCGATGCCCTGGCCGCCGCGCTCGATGACGACGGCGGCTTCGTGCTGCCCGCCGACCTCGCGCCGGCCACGATCGTGCGCCGCTCGCCGCTCGAGGCACCGTGGACGGCGCATGGCGACGCGCTCATTCGCGCGGGCAAGGTCGCGTGCTTCATGGTCGCGGGTGGCCAAGGCACGCGCCTGGGCTGGGATGCGCCCAAGGGCACCTTCCCCGCCACGCCGATCACGCAAGCCCCGCTCTTCCAGGTCTTCGC
>JAGWXC010000152.1 GCA_018970045.1 Planctomycetota bacterium
GCATCGACTTGCGGCAGGGGGAAGATCACGCGCACGAGCGTCGTGCCCGACATGGGCACGGCCTCGCCATCGATCGACAGGGACACGGGGCCGCCGTCGAGGTTCGCATCATCCGGTTCGACCGTCAGGAAGCCCATCACGATCACGCAGGGCCGCGAGCACCATGGGCCAAGGTCCAGAGCGTGGCCGGCCACGCGCTGCACCGCGACCTCGTTCTCCGTCGGGCCGCGGGCGGCCGCCGCAGCGGCCCACCAGCGTGGATCCGGCAGCATGCCGTACAGGCTCATCATCGTGAGGTGTTCCCGTGCGACCTTGTCGCTGAGGGCACCGCTCGTCGAGAGCGGCGCGAACGCCTGGCGCAGCGGCGAGATCAGCCCCGCATCCAGGAAGGTGTCCAGCCCCAGCACGCCAGGATCGGCCGGATCGATGACCGGCACGGCGCGATCGCGTCGGCCTTGAACGGGCGGATAGAGCACGTTCGCGAGTTCGAGCTCGGTCCCGGGCCCCCAGGGCGCCGTGAGGCGTGCGGCGAGCACCATGCTGGGCATCGCGTCGCTCGGGGACACCGGCACCGACTTGGTCGCTGCGGTCGCGCGCTCGTTGAAGCGAGGCGGCGCGGGCCGGAACGGCGTGACATGCAGCACCAGCACGTCGGTGAGCGCGGCGGGAAGGTCATGCTTGATCTTGCCGGTCAGGTAGCTCGCCGGCGCGGCATCGGCCGTGCGCGTGGAGTTGGCGGTTTGCTCCAGCGGCGCGCCGCTCACCGCGGGCAAGCCGCGCCAGGCCGAGGGCAGATCGCCGCTCCACGAACCGGCCACCATCGTGGCCGTCGCGCGAGCAGGCAGCGTGAGAGCACCCGAGCGCGACGCCTGCACCGTGTATCGGGTGGCATCGGGGAACTCGCCATCATCGCCGACGGGTGAGAAGGGGCGCAGCACGCCTTGGCCACCAGGCAGGGAGACCTCGGCAGTCCCGTAGGTCGGCAGGAAGGCACTGGCCCACGTGTGCGCGCTGATCGCCGGCTGCGTTCCCGGCAGAGCACCGGGCGTCACCACGGCATCGAGCACCGTCAAGTGCTGCGCGCGCGCATCGGCCTGCCGCAGCACCGCACCCGCGAGCCACGCCACGGCACCAAAGGCACACGCGATCACCACGAACGCGAGCCAGCTCCATCGCTCCTGCTTGCGGTGCCGGAGCACGTAGAACGAGACCGGTCCGGCGAGCAGCCAGTACGCCGCGAAGAGCAGGATCGAGATCGACGTCAGGTTCGACGCCGTCGAGCGCATGCCGATGAAGGCGTTGAAGAACTCGCTGCCGCCGATCACGGTGCGCCTGGGATTCAGCTCGATCGGTGAAGGCTGCACGTCCTTCCACTCGCGCAGCCGCGCGCGCGGCGGCGTGTCGCCGCGGCGGCCCATGATGCGGTTCCACCAGACGTCGGCCTCCGGCAGGTCGCCGTCCACGTAGCGGCGACGATTCAGGGCATCGGCATCCAGCCCGCTGATCACCAGCGTCCCCGCGCCCAGCGGGCGCTCCACGACGAGGCACGCGCCATCGAGCGTGTCGCGCCGTGGTTCAGGCACGCCGTTCCAAGCACGTGGCACCGTCATCGCCGCGAGCTCGACCCACGGGGCCTTGCACTCGCTGAAGGTCGTCACGGGCTGCGTGCCATCCTTGCGCAGCTCAAGGCGCTGCGACGAGATGACCGGTGCGAGCGTGCTCGCCTTCACGTCCTCCGTGCGCGTCCACGTCAGTCCCTTCAGCGCAGTCGCGATCCACTCAGGCTGCGGTCCATCGAGCGAAAAGCCATCGGCTGCCGCAGAGACCTGCAGGATCAGCCGGCCGCCACCCTCGACCCACGCGCGCAGCGCCTTGTCCTGCGCTGCCAGCAGCGAGTTGAGCGGCGCGCCCGCCCAGACCACGGCCTTGAAGCCGGACCATCCTTCCACGCGATCGGGAAGTTGGGTCGTGTCGCGGACCTCGCCCACGGTCACGAAGCCGCCGAGGCACGGCGACTGCTGTCCCGGATCCCACGCAGCCATGCCGCAGTGACCACCGGCGATCACGCCCACGATGTCCACGACGGGTTCGACCTGCCTCGCGCCCCGAACCGGCTGGTCCACGGCCACCTGCAGGCGTTCGAGCAGCCGCCCGCGCCGGCCATCGTTGCGCTCGTAGCTCGCCAGCACGATGGGCTTGCCTGAGACGCCAGTCGCGATCGATGGGTAGATCCACATCGACGTGGCTCCCGACGAGAGCACGCTGCGCGTCGAGTATTCGGCGATGTCGCCATCGACGTTGGGGACTTCCACCACCACTTCGGCATCCACGCCCTCGCGGCCGTCGCCGGCGGGCAGCGATGCCAGGATCTGCAGCGGCACGATGCCGCCGTAGCGCACGACATCCGCGAACCCGGCGCGCTCGAGCGCGAGGTCCCCGGACGCCGTGGCGGCCATCGCCGCCGCAGCGAGCGCACTAGCGGCGCAGCGCACCGAACTCGGCCAGCATCGCGGCATGGCTCATGGCTCCATTCATGAAGCACTTGACCTCGAACTTCTCGTTGGGCGAGTGCACGCGGTCGTCATCGAGCCCGAAGCCCACGAGCAGCGCATCGATGCCCAGCTCGCGCTGGATCGTGCCGACGGCGGGGATGCTGCCGCCCGAGCCGATCAGGTACGGCGCCTTGCCGTACGCGCGGCGCAGGCCACTCTCGGCGGCCTTCATGTACGGGCTGTCGTCGCGCACCATGATGGCTGGGTTGCAGCCATGCTCATGCAGTTCCATCGTGCAGCCGGTCGGCAGCCGCTCGCGGAAGAACCGCTCGATGCCCGCGAGGATCTTCTTCGGGTCCTGCCCGGCCACGAGCCTGCAGCTGAGCTTCACGCTCGCCTGCGAGGCGATCACGGTCTTCGCGCCCGCACCGGTGTAGCCGCCCACGATGCCGTTGCAATCGCAGGTCGGTCGGCTCCACGTGCGCTCGAGCGTGCTGCGCCCCGACTCGCCGAAGCCCTTGGCCAGGCCGATCTCGCCGAGGAACTCGCCGTCATCCCACGGCAGGTCCTTCCACATCGCGGCCACGCGTGCAGGCAGTTCACGCACGTCGTCGTAGAAGCCCGGGATTTGCACGCGCCGGTCCGCGTCGTGCAGCTGCGCCACGATCGAGGCCAGCACGTTGATGGGGTTGGGCACCGCGCCGCCGTAGAGCCCCGAGTGCAGGTCGCGGCTGGGCCCGCGCACGGTGATGTCCACGTAGACGAGCCCGCGCAGCATGGTCGTGATCGCCGGCGTGTCCACATCCCACATGCCGGTGTCGCTGACCACGCACACATCGGCCTTGAGCAGGTCCTTGTTCGCCTTGATGAACGGATCGAGGTTCGCGCTGCCGGATTCTTCTTCACCCTCGATGAACATCGTGACGGCGCAGGGCAGGGTGCCGTGCGTGGCGTGCCAGGCGCGGCAGGCCTCGACGAAGCTCGCCACCTGGCCCTTGTCATCCACGGCGCCACGCGCCACGATCCGCTTGCCGCGCGGGCCATCGACCACGACGGCAGCGAACGGCGGCGATTCCCACAGGTCGATCGGATCGACCGGCTGCACGTCGTAGTGACCGTAGAAGAGGACGCGCGGTCCGTCGTAGCCCGGCGGGCCATCGTGTGAGGCGACGACCATGGGGTGGCCGGCAGTCTCGTGCAGTGCGCCGTTGAAGCCCATCTTGCGAAGGTCCTCCAGCAGCCACTGCGCACATGCGCGCACGCGGGGCGCGAACGCCGGGTCGGTCGAAATGCTCTCGAACGCGAGGAAGTCCTTCAGCCGCTGCAGCATTCCCGCTTCGTCTGCGCGCAGCCGATCCAGCACCGTGTCCACCTGCATGCTCATGGCGGCAAGCGTAGCCGCGTGTTCGATGGGCCGCCCCATGCGCGGGGCCACGTCTTTGCTCGCGGGCCGTTGCCTTAGCCCATGGCGCTGCTCCAATCCTCACGGACCGCTGCGTCAGCCGCTGCAGCCGCTTCACCTCAAGCGTGCGCGCAGCCGGGCGTGGGCATCGGCCAGGATCCACTGCACGAGCGGGTCGCCCATCGCGCCGCCGGCCTGGGCGTTGTGCAGGAGCGTCTGCGCGTAGAGCGCGGCCTCGGCGCTGCCGTGCAGCGCGAACGCGTGCATCGCCCAAGGCCTGTTGGTGGCGTTGTCCGGTTGGGTGTGTTCGAGGTGCCACTCGATGCAGCCAGCCAGACGCGCGGCGACCTGCTCGCGTGCGGGGCCGTCCATGCCTCGCTCCAAGAGATGCAGCATGGCGAGCTCGGTCTCCGTCCAGACCTCGATGGTGCGGAAGGGACCTTGCTCGAGCAGCGCACCTGCAGGCTTGATGGCATCCCACGGCAGTTCGCTCGCCTCATGCCAGCGCCGCCAGGCGATCGAGTCGACATCGTTGCGCCGTGGGCCATCCTCCATGCCCGGCGGCAGCGGCTGCGCGCCCGCGCGCATCACCATGGCCTCAAGCATGCGGATCCAGTCGTTCGGCGTCATGTGCGAACGGTAGCGCTGTCATCACGCCGCTGTCGCACCGTCGTCGCAACGCCGTCGCAATGGGGCCCGGTCGCCTCCGGATCGCGCGCCCCGCGCAGCGGTTCGCTCGCGAGCACTATCCTCCGGCCCATGCCGACGCAGCACGTGCAGATCGATGGCGTCTCGTTCCGATCGGTGTTCCCTGCGCAGCGGATCGTGGGTGCCGCAGCAGCCGGGCTTCGTCCGCCACGGGTGTGCGTGGCGCTCGTGCTCCTTGCGCTTTGGATGACCGGCGGCGCGCTGTGGGACCTCGCCACCACGCCGAGCGTCTCGCCGCGCGGCATCGCCTTCGGCACGCTCGAGCCTGCCACGCTCGATGAAGCCCGTCGCATCATGGAAGCCGCCGCGCTGAGCGTGGTGCCCGATGCCGAGCTCGCCGGCGCGAGCCCTGCTGAACTCACCGCGCTGATCTCGTCATCGATCGATGCATCAAGCGACGCCGAAGCCCGCGACCGAGCCGAAGCGGCGGTCCGTGCCATTGCCGCCGTCCGTCCTCGCGGAGCCTTCGAATCGTGGTCGTTCGCGTTGCGTGCCCGGCTGCTCGCCTTGGTCGGTGACGCCGTCACGCTGGAGTGGGCTGCGCTTCCCGAGCGAGTGGGCTCGCTCGTGTGGGACCTCCCACGAGAGGCGATCGCCATCTCGTGGGGATTCGCTGGTTATCTCGTGCTGCTCTTCACGCTCGGCATGGCGTCCATCGGCGTGGTGCTGGCCCGCATGAATGCGCTGGACCTTTCCGAGGCTCCTGCACCGAGCTTGGCCCAAGCGCGCGCCTGGGGCGCTGCAGTCCGCCCGAGCGCGGTCGGCGCGATCCTCGTGCCGGTCGTGGGCATGGGTGCATGCATCGCCGTCGCTGCACTGCCAGCGCTGCTTGGACTGGTTCCGGTCGTCGGTCTCGTGGGAGCGCTGTGCTTCGGAGCTTCGCTCCTCCTGGGCATCCTCGCCATCGTGATTGGAGCCTCCGTCACCGTGGCGCTGCCGTTCGTGATCCCGGCCGTCGCGTGCGATGCCGCCGACGCGGTCGAAGCCCCTCAGCGCGCGCTCGCGTCGGTCCTCGCCCGGCCCTTGCACGCGGTGCTCCACCTCGCGCTTGGTCTCGTCGCGGTCCTCTTGGCG
>JAGWXC010000153.1 GCA_018970045.1 Planctomycetota bacterium
GCTGCGGCATCGAGCGTGCTCCGTTCAGCCGATGCGCACTGGAGCGATGTCGGGCTGGCCGATCTCGAGGTCATCTCGCGGCCGTCGCCGCTCCAGCCAAGCCTGATCGTGCGCGGTACCGCGTTGATGCAGGATGCTTCCTTCACCGGCATCGTGCCGATCGAAGGCGCCACCGGCACGGCGACCGTGCTGGTCGAATCGATGCCGGCCGGGATCGCGATCCGCCTCGACGCCTCCGCGCCGATCATCACGGCGCTTGGACGGCCACTCACCAACGGCACCATGTCGCTCGTTCGGCCCGCGGGTGCCGAACGCATCGAACTCAGCCGATTGGGGATCAGCGTGGGAGACGGGAGCGCGTCAGGCAGCGGCTGGGCACATCCTGAGGGATCGTGGCGACTCGAGGCCGCGCTCGATCGCGGCAGCGTGTGGGCGATCGCCGGGGACCTGCCGGGCTCCCGACCTGGCATCATCGACGCACGAATCGAACTCGACGGCACGCCCGGCGGCAGGACCGGCAAGGGCTCCTTCAGCGCGTCGGAACTCACGCTCGGTGATGGTTCGATCGGCTTGGGCCTGCTGCAGCTGGCGCAATTGTCACTGCCGGGCTTCGATCGCCTGGAACGGGCGAAGGGCGAGTTCACGCTCGATGGCGATGTCGCGACCGTCACCGGGCTGAGCGTCTCGGGCGATTCACTGTCGCTTGAGGGCTCAGGCACCGTCAACGTCTCGACCTCCGCGCTCGATCTGCGCCTGAGCAGCCGCAGCGGACTGCCCGTGCTTGGGCAAGTGCTCGGTGCGCTCGGCGATGCATTCCTTCGCATTCGCGTGACGGGTACGCTCTCCGATCCGCAGCCCTCGCTGGAACCCTTGGTCGAGCCACCCGCCCCGCCGGCTCCGGAGCCCGACCAGCCCAGTGTGGGCGCGGCTGACGAACCATGAAGCGCCCCCGACCGCAACCGGATCCGACCGCAGCACTCCAGCGGGCCCTCGATGCATCGGGCAAGGACGATCCGCGCTGGCGAGCCGTGGAAGAGGCCGTCGAATCCGTCGCGGGACTGCTCGTGGATGGTGGCGATCTGGGCCAGCTGCGGCTCGTGCGCACGGCGCTCGACGAGATGCGCCGGACGTACCGGCTCTTCAACCAGTACCGCGGCGTGCGCAAGGTGAGCATCTTCGGCAGCGCGCGAACGCCGTCGCACCATCCTGACTACCTCGCCGCGCGCGAGTTCGGCAGGCTCATGGCGAGCCATGGCTGGATGGCGATCACGGGCGCCGGAGACGGGATCATGAAGGCGGGTCACGAGGGCCCCAGCCGCGAAGCGAGCTTTGGCTTGGGGATCCGGCTTCCGTTCGAGAGCCGACCCAACGACATCATCCAGGGCGACGACAAGCTCATCGAGTTCCGCTACTTCTTCACGCGCAAGCTGATGTTCCTGTCTCAGTCGGATGCCGTCGCGGTCTTCCCCGGTGGCTTCGGCACGCACGACGAGCTCTTCGAGACGCTGACGCTTGTGCAAACCGGCCGCAGCCACATCATGCCGATCGTGCTCGTGGAGGGCCTCGACGTCGATGGCACGAGCCGCGGCTACTGGCACGACTGGCAGGAGTTCGTGCGGGATGAACTCCTGCGCAACGGCTGGATCAGCCCGGAAGACATGGCGCTCTTCCGCATCGTGCAGACGCCGCAGGAAGCGGTGGACGAGGTCCTGCGCTTCTACCGGCGCTACCACTCGAGCCGCTACGTGCGCGACAACCTCGTCATCCGGCTCCATGCCCCGCTGCCCTCGGCCGACCTGCAGCGGATCGCCTCCGAGTTCCGCCCGCTCTTCGCCAGCGGCACCGTGGAGCAGCGCGAGGCGCTCACGGAGGAGCGCGGCGAGCACGCGCACCTCACGCGGCTGGTCTTCCATCACACGCGCCGCGACTTCGGCATGCTGCGCCGCCTGATCGACCGCATCAACGACGTGCCCATGGAACCCGTGGCATGAGGCGATGGCTCGCCGCGATCGCGGTCGTCACGGGAGCGTGTTCGGGCGGCACGCCGCAGGCGGGCGATCGACCGGAGTTCGGCTCGGGCGCTCCGGCACCCGTCGCAGCACCGCTGGATGGGATCCAGCGGCCGGGCCTCCTCACCATGCGCTGGACCGTGCCCGAAGAGGGCTTCGTGCTCGACCAGACGCTCGCCACCATGGAGCCTTGCCCTGACCTGGCGCCGATCGACCACGAGCGGCTCGCGCGCAGCGGCCTGATCGTCGTGCGGATCCCGATCGATGAGCTGCAGCACGCCGTCGACATCCTCGGTGGTTCGTACAGCGACGTGCGCACCTGGCACGAGCAGGCGATCGGCTGGCGGGACTGCGTGGCCGAGACGGCAACGGTCAAGCGCGTGCTCGTCGATGGCGGCATCACGCAACTCGATGCGCGGGATGTGCGGCTGCTCGTTCGCGGATGGGCGATCCCCACGCACGACGGTGCGGTGGTGCAGGTCGAGTTCACGCCCGCGGAAGCTCCCGAGCGCCGCGGCACGGTGCCCTTGGGCAGGACGATCGAGTCCGTCGACGACGCGGTGCGCGAGTTCCGCCGTGCAGGTGCATCATGGACGCTCCGCCGCGGGTTCGTCGACGTCGTCACGTCGTGCGCACCGTCGGCCGTGGGCGGCACCGGTCCCACGACCGACTTGCCGCTGTCGATCGGCGAGGTGCTGTTCGCGCCTGACCTCGCCGCTGCCGACAGCGCACCGCAGGCCCTTCCCCGCCGAACCCTCCTTCTGCTCGTGCCGAGCCTGCCGCCGCAACTCTTTCCCGAGGCCGCTCCCGTAGCATCCGGCACGTCGGCACCGAGCACACCGTGAACGAGCCACATCCCATCGATTCCGAGCGCGCCAGCATCACGCCCCCACGCTCCACGCGTCGGCTGCGGCTTCGGCGCCAGCGCAGCAAGGAGCGCGCGTCGGCCGTTCGTGCGCTGCCGACCCTGCTGACCCTGGGCAACCTGATGTGCGGCTTCGCGGCCATCCACTACGTGGCCAAGCCGATCGAGCCCACCACGATCTTCGGCTGGAACACGCTGACGGTGGCCGGCACGCTCATCTTCCTCGGCATGTTCTTCGACGGGATCGACGGCTTCGCCGCGCGGCTCACGCGCTCGGCCAGCAGCTTCGGCGCGCAGCTCGACTCGCTGGCCGACGTGGTGACCTTCGGCGTGGCGCCGGCCTTCATGATGCTGCGCCTCGTCAGCCACTACTACGGGCCGAGCAACTACACGGGCATCCTGGGGCCGGATGCCGACAGCATCTACGTCAAGCTCGTGTGGATCATCGCGGCGTTCTACGTCTGCTGCACCGCGCTCCGGCTCGCACGGTTCAACGTCGAGATCGGCTCGCCCAAGGAAGAGGATCACCGGTGGTTCGCGGGACTGCCGAGCCCCGGTGCCGGCGGTACCGTCGCCAGCCTGATCATCCTCCACCAGCACATGCTGTTCATCGACTACAAGGAAGCCGCACCGGATTCCTTCGAGCGCGCGAGCAGCCTCGTGATTCCTTTGGTCACGCTCGCCTGCGGCATCGGCATGGTGAGCCGCTTGCGCTACGCCCACCTGGTGAACCGATACCTGAAGGGCCGCAAGGACTTCGCCTTCGCGGTGCGGCTCGTGCTGCCGCTCGCGTTCGCTCTGGTCTGGTTCCATCCGACCATGGCTGCGGTCTTCACGATCTATGCCTTGTCGGGGCCCATCGGCGCGCTGGTGCGTCGGCAGCCCGATGCGGCCCCTACGCTTCCATCATGACCGCGGCTCCCCCTGATCCCGTCCTTGGCCGCTTCGGCCGCTTCGGTGGTCGGTACGTCCCCGAGACCCTCGTGGCGGCGCTCGACGAGCTCGAGGCCGCGTATCGCGCCGCGCGCGACGATCCGTCGTTCCAGTCCGAGCTGGCCGACCTCCTGCGCGACTTCGTCGGACGACCGACGGCGTTCTGCCATGCCCCGCGGCTGACTGCTCACGCCGGCGGTGCGCAGATCTGGCTCAAGCGCGAGGACCTCGCGCACACCGGGGCGCACAAGATCAACAACACCATGGGCCAGGTCCTGCTGGCGCGCCGCATGGGCAAGACGCGCATCATCGCCGAGACCGGTGCAGGCCAGCACGGCGTGGCCACGGCCACCGCGTGCGCACGCTTCGGCCTCCCGTGCGAGGTCTACATGGGCGCGGAGGATGTCCGGCGCCAGGCGCTGAACGTGTTCCGTATGCGCCTCATGGGCGCGAAGGTCAACGAAGTCACCAGCGGCAGCCGCACGCTGAAGGATGCGACCAACGAGGCGATGCGCGACTGGATGGGCAGCGTGGGCCGAACGCACTACATCATCGGCAGCGTCGTCGGTCCCCATCCGTTCCCGCTCATGGTGCGTGACTTTCAGTCGGTCATCGGCACGGAATGCCGCGCCCAGTCGCTCGCCACGCTCGGCAGGCTGCCGGATCTGGTCGTCGCGTGCGTCGGCGGCGGCAGCAACGCCGCAGGCATCTTTGCGCCCTTCGTCGGCGATGCGTCGGTCGGCCTGCTCGGGGTCGAGGCTGGCGGCCGCGGACCGGGTGCGGGCGATCATGCCGCGCCCCTCTCGCACGGCACGCCCGGCGTGCTGCACGGCTCGCTTTCCTACGTGCTTCAGGATGGCGATGGCCAGACCGCCGACGTGCACTCCTGCAGCGCGGGCCTCGACTATCCAGGCGTGGGCCCCGAGCACTCGCACTGGAAGGATGCCGGCCGCGTCTGCTACACCGCCGTCACCGATGCCCAGGCGCTCGAGGCCTTCCAGCTGCTGGCGCGGCTCGAGGGGATCATCCCCGCGCTGGAGACGAGCCATGCCGTGCACGCAGCAGTCAACGCGGCACGTTCGATGCGGCCCGACCAGGTCGTGGTCATCAACGTGAGCGGCCGCGGCGACAAGGATGTGGTCGAAGCCATGCGGCTGCTCGGCATGAACCAGGGCTGATCGCCTCGTGACGGCGGTCAGTCGTCCTGCGCAGCCTTCGACTTCGATGGGCCCTTGGTCGGCGCCTTGCCCTTCGTCTTCGCTCCGTCGCCGGCGAGCTCCGAATCATCCGGCGTGAAATCGATGGCGATCGGATAGTGGTCGCTGGCGTAGCCCTTCGGGGGCTCCTCACCCTTGCGCCAGTCGTAGTCATCGCCCGCGTGCATCGTGCCGAGCACGAAGAACGAGCTGTTCACGAAGTCCTCGCTCAGCCCGGGCGAGGCCATGATGTAGTCGATCGGCCGACCCGACGCGTGCGTCGTGTACGCGTCCTTCATGTCCTTGCGCGAGCGGTCGCGGAAGTCGTACGCGCCGACCAGACCACCGTCACGGTAGATCATCGCGGTCTTGTGCGTCGGGGTCGCGTTGAAGTCGCCGAGCACGACGAGGTTGATGTGCTCGTCCTTCGTCTGGGCCTCCTTGACCCACTCCATGACCTGCAGCGCCTCGGCCTCGCGCTGGTAGGCGAACTCCAGTCCGCCGGCCTTGTGGTGCACCACGATGACGCGGAGCAGGTAGTCAGGCGTCACGCGCACATCGACCATCAGCGGACTGCGTTGGAAGCGCTGGCCCTGCTCGGCACCGGGCTTGGTCGGCTTCTCGGCGAAGCCCTTGCCATCGCGCTTCACGTCGGAGAG
>JAGWXC010000154.1 GCA_018970045.1 Planctomycetota bacterium
AGCTTGCGGTCGTGCGTGGTGTCGATCGGGCCGCCGGGGATGCGGTCGATGAGCTGGTCGATGATCGCGCGGCTCTGCTTCATCTCCTCCAGGCGCACGAGATAGCGGCTCAGGCAGTCGCCCTCGCTGGCCACGGCCACGTTGAAGCGAACCGGATCGGCGCCGTTGCCGTCCCAGTTGGCCTTGTAGCACATGTACGGCTCGTCCTTGCGCAGATCGCGGCGCACGCCGCTGGCGCGCGCGTTGGGACCGCTCAGGCCCCACGCGATCGCCTCGTCACGGTTGATCACGCCGACGCCCTGCAGGCGATCGACGAAGATGCGGTTGCGGTTGCAGAGGTTCTCGAGGTCCGCGATCGCGTTGGGCAGGCGGACATCGATGAAGTTCCGCACCATGCGGCGGAAGGTCTCGTCATCGGGGATGTCGCGCCACGCGCCGCCCACGCGCGTCCAGTCCGGGTGGAAGCGCTGGCCGCTCACGTACTCGATGATGTCGTAGATCCGCTCGCGCTCGTTGAAGCCGTAGAGGAAGCCGGTGAACGCGCCGAGGTCGAGCGCCGCGGCGCCCACGCACAGCAGGTGGTTCTGGATGCGGCCGAGCTCGGCCAGGATCGTGCGCACCACCGTGCAGCGCGGCGTCAGCTCGACGCCGAAGAGCGTCTCGACCGCGTGGTGCCAGGCGATGTCGTTGACGATCGGGCTGATGTAGTCCATCCGGCTCGCGGTGCACACGTACTGGTTCCAGTCGTGGTGCTCGGCGAGCTTCTCGAAGCCCGAGTGGAGGTAGCCGATGTGCGGGGTGGCGCGGGCCACGCGCTCGCCGTCGATCTCGAGCACCAGGCGCAGCGTGGTGTGCGTGGCAGGGTGCTGCGGGCCGAAGTTCAGCACCCAGCGGTCCGGGCCCTGGACGTGCTCCTTCAGGTACTCCAGCGTCTCGACTTCGAGTCCGTAGCCCTCATCGGGCATCAGCGTGTACGGCATGGTTCGGCAAGTATAGGACCGACCCACGCGCGCGGGCTGCTGCTGAAGCGGGGTTCAGGCCCCCGCCGGCCGATTGGTGGCTCACGCGCGGAAGACCGCACCCAAGCGCTTGCCGAGGACAAGGCTCGCGCCGAGCAGCGTGGCCGCCAGGAGCGCCATCGCCCAGACCCCCAGCGCGCTGGCGATCGCCTGCCCATCGCCCAGTCGTTCGGCAAGGGCGTAGATCGCCTTGGTCACCGGGTAATCGCTCTCGCGCTGGGCCAGCAGGATGCTGTCGCTGACCTCGAGCATGGCGAAGCTGAACGCCAGCAGCGCACCGGCCACCAGGTTCGCGGCGACCAGCGGGAAGACGATCCTGCGCGTGACGGTTGTGCGCTTGGCGCCGCACATCGCACCGGCCTCTTCCAGTTCGGCGGGCGTCTGCTCAAGGCCGGCCACGGCTGCGCGCACCACATAGGGCAATCGACGGACCGCATAGGCCAGGACCAGGAATGGGAACGGGTTCGGGGTCGCGCCCAGAATGTCGGTGTACGGCTTCAGCGTGCCGCTGTTGAAGGGCCACGTCAGGCTGAGGGCGATCATGCCGAAGGCCATCACGATCCCCGGCACGGCGAGCGGCAGCATGACGAGCCCATCGAGCACCGGCTTGCCCCAGCCGCGGCCACGCACGAGCGATCGCGCGATGACGAGCCCGACCGCCATCGAAAGGACGACCGCAAGCAGGCTCAGCACCAGCGAGTTGCGGATCGCGCCCGCCGAGAGTGGATGCGAGACGGCTTCCGAAAAGTGGTGACCGGTCCAGGCCTGCGGGAGCACGGTGCCGTACCACTCGCCCTGCACCGCCAGGCTGCTCAGGATCACGCCCAGGTGCGGTGTGCACGCGAGCCCACCCACGAGCACGAAGAGCCCCGCAGCGGCGATCCCCTGCCACCCTGAAAGCTGACGCTCCTCGCGGCGGATGCTGGCCTTGGTCGATTGCGTGCCGGCGTTGCGGCCGAAGATGTACTTGCTTGCCAGATAGAGCGAGACGGCGATCGCCAGCATGATCGCGGTCAGTGCGTACGGCTGGCGGCTCGTCTCGAGCTCCTTCAGGCCGTCGAAGACCTGCACCGGCGTCACGACGCGGTACTCGAACATGAGCGGCGTGCCGAGCTCGGTGAACGACCAGATGAAGACGATCGTCGCACCGGCAAAGAGCCCGCCGCGGACCATCGGCAGCGTCACGCGCCGCCAGCGGGTGAACGCACCGGCGCCCACACCGCGCGCGGCTTCCTCGAGCGCGGGATCGATGTTCGAGAGCGCAGCGACCAGGTTGAGGTAGATGATCGGGTAGAGGCTGAAGCCCTGGATCGCGACGATGCTCCAGAAGCCGCCATCCCCGAGGAAGTCGATCGGCGCCGAGGTGAGCCCGATGTCCTGCAGGAGCGCGTTGAGCGCACCCATGCGGCCGAGCACCTGGCGGAGCCCGATCGCGCCCACGAAGGGCGGCAGGATCAGGGGGGCCAGCACGAAGGCGTTGAGGAGGGCCTTGCCCTTGAACGCGCACCGTGCGCCGACCGTGGCCAGGGGGAACGCCAGCGCCGTGGCCACGAGCGTGGTGCACGCAGCGAGCCGGAAGCTGTTGCCGAAGCCCTGCACGAGCAGCGGGTCCCGGAAGACATCCTGGAGGTGCGCCAGAGTGAAGTCACCGGCTCCATCCTGGAACGCCCCGCGAAGGACCATCCAGATCGGCCAGAGCAGCGTGACGGCAAGCAGGCCCACGAGGGACCAGAGCACGAAGGTGTCGCGACGCACGCTCACGAGTGGGAAGGTAGCGCGGCGGCAGCACGCGCGGAACGGCAGCGCGAAAGCGACCGCGCTCCGGTGATGGTTGAAGCGGCTTTCTGCACTTGCTCCCGCTACCCTCCCCGCCGTGAGCCTGCCCATGTGCATCGTGACCGAAGCGCTGGATGATGCCGCCATCGATTGGCTAGCCGGCCACGCGCGGATCGTGCGGGGGTCGCCCGCGAGCGCAGAGTTCGCCGCAGCGGCATCCGAGGCTCAGGCGCTCGTCGTGCGGACCTACACCATCGTGGACGATGCGCTGCTTGACCGACTGCCGGCCTTGCGAGTCGTGGCGCGCGCGGGGGTCGGTCTGGACAACATCGATGTCGCTGCCTGCCGCCGGCGCGGCGTTGAGGTGGTCCACACGCCCGATGCCAACACGCAGGCCGTGGTCGAGTACGTGCTGTGCCTGCTGTGCGACGCGCTCCGGCCGCGGCTCTTTCTCGACCGCCCGCTGGCGAAGGACGCGTGGGACGATGTGCGCGAAGAGGTCGTCGGAGCCTGGCAGATGGACGAACTCGTGCTTGGGATCCTGGGCATGGGCCGCATCGGGCAGCGCGTGGCGCAAGTCGCCGGCGCAATCGGGTTCCACTGCATTTATCACGATCTGCTCGAGATCCCCGAGTCCGCCCGCCATGGCGCGCAGCCGTGCGGGATCGAGCAGCTCTTCGCCGACAGCGATGTCGTGACGGTGCATGTCGATGGCCGCGCGAGCAACCGCGGACTCGTGGGTGCGCCGCTGCTTGAGCGGCTGCGCGACGATGCGGTCCTCATCAACACGAGCCGCGGATTCGTGATCGATGACCGGGCCCTCGCCGCATGGCTCGGCACGCGGCCCGGCGCCCAGGTGATCCTGGATGTGCACGATCCCGAGCCCTTCACCCACGGCCATCCCCTGCTCGGCATGGCCAACGCCCACCTCGCCCCGCACCTAGCCAGCCGCACGCTGACGGCGATGGCCAACATGAGCTGGGTCGTCAAGGATGTCGCCGCCGTGCTGGGCGGGGCGCCACCTCGATTCCCGGCACCGCTACGCTGAACCTTCGGAGACACCACCATGAGCTTCTCGATCGATGCCGTCCACGCGCGCCAGATCCTCGACAGTCGCGGCAATCCCACGCTTGAGTGCGAGGTCACCCTCGACGATGGCGCCACCGGCCGCGCCGCGGTCCCCAGCGGCGCCAGCACCGGCGAGCACGAGGCGGTCGAGCTGCGCGACGGCGACAAGACCCGCTGGCTCGGTAAGGGCGTGGCCAAGGCCGTCGCCAACGTGAACGAGGTGATCGCGCCGAACCTGGCGGGGCTCGACGCCCGCGACCAGGAAGGCATCGATCGCCTGCTCCTGGCGCTCGATGGCACGCACAACAAAGGCAAGCTCGGCGCGAACGCCACGCTCGGCGTGAGCATGGCCGTGGCCCACGCGGCGGCGGTCGGCTGCGACCTGCCGCTCTACCGCTACCTCGGTGGTGCGGCGGCGTGCACGCTGCCGGTGCCGATGCTGAACATCCTCAACGGCGGCAAGCACGCCGACAACACCGTGGACTTCCAGGAGTTCATGGTGCAGCCGTGGGGCTTCGACACCTTCGATGATGCGCTGCGAGCGGGCGTCGAGATCTACCACGCGCTGCGCAAGGTGCTGCACGATGCGCACCTGTCGACGGCCGTCGGCGACGAGGGCGGCTTCGCGCCCAACCTGAAGAGCAACGAGGAAGCGCTCGAGTACATCGCGCGCGCGGTCGAGAAGGCTGGCTACGACCTGGGCCGTCAGGTCAGGATCGCGCTCGACCCGGCGACGAGCGAACTCGCCAACGAGGCGAAGGCCGTGGGCAAGGTCGGCTACCGCTTCTTCAAGAGCGCGCCTGACAAGGTTGCCTCGAGCGACGAGATGATCGAGCTCTGGGCCGGCTGGTGCGCCAAGTGGCCGATCTGCTCGATCGAAGATGGCCTGGCCGAGGACGACTGGGCCGGCTGGGCGAAGCTCACGAAGCGGCTTGGCGCGACCACGCAGCTCGTGGGCGATGACCTCTTCGTGACCAACCCGCACTTCCTCGAGCGCGGGATCCGCGAGCACTGCGCCAACGCGATCCTGGTCAAGGTGAACCAGATCGGCACGATCAGCGAGACGCTGCGCGCGGTCGACATGGCGCACAAGGCCGGTTACCGCGCGGTGCTGAGCCACCGCAGTGGCGAGACCGAGGACGCGACGATCGCGGACCTTGCGGTCGCGACCAACTGCGGCCAGATCAAGACCGGCGCCCCCTGCCGAAGCGACCGCAACGCCAAGTACAACCAGCTCATCCGCATCCAGGAGTCGCTCGGCGGCGCCGTGCGGTTTGCCGGCAAGGCGGGGTGAGGGGACCTGAGGCCCCGGAGACCTGATGGGCACCCACGCTGAATCGTCCGCTCCCACCCCCGCCCCGACGTCGTTGATCTGGCGGGTCATCGGCGCGGCGAGCGCGGGCACGCTCATCGAGTGGTATGACTTCTACCTCTTCGGCAGCCTCGCGACGATCCTGGGCGCCAAGTTCTTCCCCGGCGACGATCCGACGGCTGGCTTCCTGAAGACGCTTGCGATCTTCGCGTCGGGGTTCATCGTGCGGCCGTTCGGTGCGATCGTGTTCGGCCGGCTCGGCGACCTCGTGGGCCGCAAGTACACCTTCCTCGTCACGCTGCTCCTGATGGGCGGCTCGACCTTCTTGATCGGGCTGCTGCCGGGCTACGAACAGATTGGCGTGCTGGCACCGCTCGCGCTCACGCTGCTGCGCTTGGTGCAGGGGCTGGCACTCGGCGGCGAGTACGGCGGCGCCGC
>JAGWXC010000155.1 GCA_018970045.1 Planctomycetota bacterium
CTCGTCCGCCGCCGTCGCCTGGTTGCGATCCGTGCGATCCGCCGCCTCGTCCATGCGACGAGACACCTGTCCCTTCTCACCCTCTTCCGCAGCCTGCTGCAGGGATCGGGACTGGGCGCGATCCTTGGACTGGTTCTTCTCGGCACGCGCACGAAGATCGTCCAGCATCGCACGCGCCTCGTCGGCCGCCGTGCGTTGACGCGCAGCCTGCTCCTGCATGGCCTGCTTCTCCGTGGCGTTCAGCTCGTCGGGCGCCTTGCCTGCGCTCGATCGGCTGGCCTCGCGAAGGTCGTTCCGCAGCTTGGCGATGGCTTCCGCCAGGCGATCCGCGCGACGTTGCGCACCTGCCGCATCGTCGTCACGGTCGAGCAGGTCGACCATGTCACGCAGCGACTGCCGCGCCTGCTGCTGTTGCGCGCGTGCCTTGGCCATGGCCTGTGGATCTCCGCTGGCCGCGCGCTGCAGCGCATCCTGCGCCTGCGTCGACTGCGTCTCGGCCTGCTGTCCAAGTCGAGCCGCCTCCTGCAGGGTTTCGGTGAGCGCGAGTTCCTTCAGCTGGTTGCGAACCAGCCGCTGCACCAGCTTGCCCGCGGCCGCGTCGGTCTGCCGCATGCGATCCGTCAGGCCGGCCTGTGCGCGTGAGGCGGCTGCGGCATCCGGGTTGCGCTCGATGTCCTGCTGCGACGCCTCGAGTCGGGCAACCGCCTGCCGCAACGTGCTGGTCTGCTGACGGATCTGCCGCTCAAAGGCGTCTCGATCCACCACCCGCAGCTGCCGTGGATCGCTGTGTGTGGCCTTGCGTGCCGCGCCGTCCTGTTCACAGCGATCCTGCGCCACACCACGCAGCAGCAGCACGTCGCCGCCGCGCACCTGCATGGACGGGATGTTCAGCGTGTCCTTCAGCGACATCTCGCGCTCGGTGGCGGGTCGATCGGTTCCGCCCACGCGGACGGGGCCCGGTTCTCCCGACCGTTGCTGCCGGTCCACGGTCCAGCCAAGCGTGGAGAGACGCAGATCATCGGACGCCTCGATGGTGAACGGAATGGTGGCCTGTGGCGTGATCGTCTCGTCGACATCAGGCTCGACAACCGACACGGTTGGTTCGCGGTCTGGAATCACGCGTAGCGCGACGCGCAGCGCATCCGGCGCGCGGACGCCCTGAGCGTCCATCGGCTGCACCGTGACATCCATGGGCGTGGTGGCGGTCCAGGCAAGGGTCCAGTGACGCGCGTCCGTGCTCTCGATGGTGGGAGAACCGATCAGGGCGCCTGTGGTGTCGTGCAACTGCACCACGCGCTGCAGCCACGCTCCATCCACATCACCGGAGGCGTCGTGTTGCACGGGTGCAGCCGCCGCAAGGTCGAGTCGCAGCGTGATGCGGCTTCCGGCGAGCACGTTTCCAGTCTCTGGTGGAGACGTGGACTGCCATGACACGTCCACTGGCGGTTGATCGCCCGTGGCGTATGTGGGTGGCTGCACCGTGAGTGCACATCGCTCGATCGCGGGTGGCGTGACCACGCCCAACGTGCAGATCTGCGTGTCGGCGTCACGTGCCGACAACTCGATGCGCATGCGATCGCCCTCGGCGGTGATGGGTCGCTCGAACACCCCGTCCGCCTGCCGCACAAGATCCAGTTCACGCTCGCTCACCACGCCGTTCGAGGTGGTGATGATGCAGCGCGCCCGCACCTGGAGCGATGGATCGTCGCCACGAACCACCCGCACCTGCAAGGGCACGCTGACGCCACGGGCGATCGATCCGGCGATGGGCGTCACCTCGATCGCGACGCGTGCCGGCCACTGGTCGCCTGACCATGGCGTGAGCGTTCGTCGAAGTCCGATCATGCATGACTGAGGCTGCAACGCGATGGTGGTCACCCAAGCGCACAGCGCCAAGGTGCTCAGGACGCATGGCCATGCTGCGCGCGCCACCCGCAGGTGGCGAGCGGGCTTCACGCGATCCCAGGCCTGCTCGGCCTGCTCGATCACCGTCTTCGCCAGGCCGTTGGAGGCATCGGCGCCCGATCGCTGGAAATCGACGGCACTGGCAAGCTGTCCGCGTAGCGATGGTTCCACATGCTCGAGCCGCACCGCCACGCTCTGCATCGACGGGGCGCGGAGCCATGTCTGCGTCACAGATCGACGCACCAGTTGCACGCTGGCAAGCAGGCCCGCCAGCAGCAGCACACCCCGCACCGGCCACGGCCAGCGCACCATCTGATCCACCAGCACCGCACCCGCGACCGCGACCATGGCCACCAGCAGAAGCAGGGTGATCGAACGCACGCGCTCGAGCGCGATCACCCGCCTGTGCATCGATGCGACCTTGTTCAGAAGCGATCCTGGCACGCCTGAAAGCCTAGCAATGGAGCCGCGACTTCCCCGTGAAATCATCGTCACAATCCGCTGAAATCGGCTCAGTTCAGGCGCAGCAGCCGGCGGCCGATCCACTCGAAAACGAGCAGCGACGCCAGCAATGCGAACACCGGCCAGCGATCCCACAGGGGCCAGTCGATGGGCATGCGGATCGTCACCGATCGGCGTGGCGCCCATTGGGCAAGCTCGCCGATCTCGGACGGAGCCAGCACGCGGCCTCCGGTGGCCTCGGCTAGTCGCTGCAGGGAGGCATGATCGGGCGACGCATCCACACGCTCTGGTTCCTCGCTGCGCACATCGAGCCGCGCCGAGTTGGCACCCGGCACGACGGGCTGCGTGACATGCAGGGTCCACGCGCCTTCGCGCGGCGCCGACCATGCGGTGGCATAGCGGCCTCCACCCTCGGGCTTCAGCTGCACCTCGATCACGTCGCCGCCATCGGCTCGACGGGCCTCCACGGTGACCTGATCCGTCTCGATGCCTGCTGATCCATCTAGCACCACGCGCACAGGTTGATCCACCGCCGCAAACGCGGGCTCCACCTCGAGCGTGGGACCAGACGCGTCGTTGCGCAGGCCGTTTCGCGCAAGGTGCCGGATGATCTGCACCCAGAACCGTTCCGGAAGCGTCTCGCCACGACCATGGCGCCATCGCCACGTCTCGTCCGTGCCGACATAGGCCACGCTTCCAGCACCAAAGCGCATCGACACGACCAGCGGCGCGCTTGTCACGCGCTTGCCGGCACTGGCATCGATCGACTGCGCGGTCGCCCAGGTCTCCACCGTCGGCTTGAGCTGCGCCGGATCCATGCGCTGCGCCCATTCGAGATGCGACCAGGGTTCCCCAGGCACGCCAAGCGCCGCTGGCCAAGACTGCTCACCATCCTCGAGCTGCAGAAGTCCAAGACGCTGCGCCAGCGCCGTGGGCTGCATCGACACCGGCTCGTCCCATCGAACCAGATCGAGCGATCCGCGGAAGGGCAGCAGATCCTCGAGCGGCGTGCCCACCCACGAGCCGGGCGTGCTCCGCTCGCCACCGATCCACAGGAAGCCTGCTCCTCGCTTCCCGACATGCTCGCGAAGCAGCCGCTGCCGCGCATCATCCATGAAGCCGCCGGGCACGTCGCCGATCACCACCACGTCGAACGGCGCGAACTCCTCCTTTGTAGCGGGAAGTCGTGCAAGCGGCGCCGTGCCTTCCTGCGCGAAGTCGCGGTCGGCTGACAGAAGCATGACCGAACTTTCCACACCCTCCTCGCGCAGCAGGATGTTCTTCAGGTAGCGGTACTCCCACCGGGGCCAGCCATCCACGTACAGCACGCGCAACGGACGGTCCATGAACGTGACCGAGACGGCGCGGACATCGTTGGAAGCGTCGGCGTCCTGACCTTCCGGCAGCAGTGCCACCTCCCAGTCCGCCTCGCCGGCCGAGGATCGATCACCAGTCAACGTGACGTGCAGGCGTCGATCCGCTCCGGGCTGCTCGGTGCGTTCATCAAGCACCGCACCACTCAAGCGATCTCGAAGCGCGACGCGAACAGGTGCACTGTCGCCGCTGCTCACCGTGACCTGCACCGGCACACGGTCCTTCGGAAACGCGCGTTGCGGAAACTCCACTTCCGTGATGGCACGATCAGCCACGCCGGCCGGATCTCCAAGAGGTACCACGAACACCGGCGCCGACTGCTCCTTCAGACGGCGGATCATGTCCGCATCGACGGTGTCCTGACTCCGTCCGTCGGACAGCAGCACGATCGCGCTGATCGGATGATTGCCGCTTTGGCGCAGCACGTCATGCAGCGCCGTGGCCACCAACGTGTGACGACCGGTTGCGTCGGGTGGAACGGACGGATCGACCATCGCCGTCGCCCCGGACGTCATCGCGAACCAGCCGATGTCGTGCTCCGTGCGCAGCGCGCTCCACACCGGATCGCGCAGGATGCCGCGGATGCGCTCGTCGCGGCTGCAGCGCGCACCCTGCGCGTCATGCTCGTCCTTCACCTGCAGGCTCATCGTGCGGTCCACCACGATCTGGAGCCGATCCTGCTCCACGCGCTCGCGCGGCCACTCGATGGCGGGACCCATCAGCAGCCATGCGAGCAGCACGAGCGTGCACACACGAAGCGCTCCAAGCGCACCACGCGCCAGGCGTGGGCCACGCAGACCGACGTACGACCACCATGCCGCAAGCACGAGTGCCGGCAGCACGAGCGCCTGAAGCCACGTGGGCCACGGTCGCTGCAGCACGATGTGCCACGCCTGATCGACCAGATTCGGTGGCACCTCGAACCACTGCATCAGCAACTGGTTCATGCGGCCACCGCCTTGCTCGTCGCCTGTGCACGCGGGCTGCCCAACCTGGACAGCCCGCTTTCCGCAAGCAGACACGCCACCGCCACGCACAGCAGCGGGAAGGTCCACGGCGAATCAGGTCCCCGCGATGTCGCCGTGGACTCGTCAGCCGCGCCCATCCATCGCCACGATCCCACGCCCTTGCGCCACGCCTCGATGGCCGCGTCGTCCACGCGCTCGATGCTCGCGTCGATCGGGTCCAGGCGTGCCGCGATCCACCGCTCGCGCCCATCTCGCTGCTTCACCTTCCAGAGGCCAGGCGCCGGAATCGGCTGACGCGTGCGACCATCGGCGTCGATCTCGATGGTGGGCAGACCGGTGGTGCGCGGCACGAGCAGGCCATTGCGCGCGGCGGAACCGAGCCACGCCACCTCGCCTGCGCGGAAGCCGCGCTGGGACGACGCCAGCACGCGACCGGCCCGCACCGCCTCCTGGAACATCGGCACCATGAACGGCTTCAGAGGCAGGTCGGTCCACGCCAGTTCAGGCGTGAAGGCCAGCGCCATCACCAGTCCGTGTCCTTCGCGGGGACGCGTGATCAGCATCGCGGGGTCACCCTGATCGAACGCCAGCGCCACCGTGTCGCGTGCGGCGTCCGGCTGGAACCGCAGATGTCGCTGCATGCTCACCGGCTCGGCGAGCGCATCCAGCTCGGCGCCAAGCAGACCGAAGAATGGCGTGCGCGGCTGCCGTGGAGCGAGGCGCGCCGGCGCATCCACCACGCGGTCCTCCACGCGAAGCATGACACCGATCGATCGATCGAGTTCCGCCACCCATGCCTGTGACGAACCATCCGGTGGAGGCATCAGGATGGTTGCGCCACCATCACGCACGAACTGGCCAAGCCATGACCAGCCCGCGGCGTCGAGCAGATCGGGCCGGCAC
>JAGWXC010000156.1 GCA_018970045.1 Planctomycetota bacterium
CGAGGTGAGCGAGGCCGGCAACAAGGTCTTCGAGAAGTGGAAGCGCACGTGTGAGCAGTGCGAAAAGGAAGTGCCCGAGCTCTTCCGCCAGTACCAGCTCGGCGGCACCGGCACCGGCGACGGCATGGTCGTGCTGGGCAAGCGCATCGATGCGATCAAGAAGCTCCTCGAGTGGTGGAAGAAGGCCCCCGAGATGATGCGCTACGAGATCGGTGTTCCGGAACCTGAGCAACTCGAGCAGCAGCTGGAGCAGCTCAAGTACCAGCAGCAGCAGGCTCGCAAGCAGCGCGACGGCGCAGGCAACTGACTGTGCTCGACTCGCCCACGCCTCCGCGCGCGGATCGGCCGCTCGCCGCCGAGGACCTGCCCCCGCCCATCGCGCGGTGGGCCATGCCCGTCGGCATCACGCTGCTCACGTATGCGGTCCTTGGCTCGCTGCTCATGCTGCTCAGCGTCGGCGCAGCCCTCGCCGCTCCCATGCTCATGAAAATGGCCGCGCCGGGCGGCGAGCCGCCGCGCATGCCGATGGTGCTGCTCGTGTTCGTCGTCGTTGGCGGCGCGCTCTCCGTGGGGCTGGGCGTCCTGCTGGGCGTTGGCGGGCTCGGCGTGGTCGCGCAGCGCCGGATCGGCATCGCAAGGGTGCAGCGCTGGGCCGTGCTGCGCTTGATCGTCGCCGCCCTGAGCCTGATCCTGTCGTGGCTGCTCCTGCCCACGCAGGTTGAGTACAACCGCTTGGCGCACGAGTGGCAGATCGCGGCCTCGAACGATCCCCGCATGCGTGAGCTGCTTGGCGAGTTCGACCCCGCCGCCAATCGGCGGATGACCATGATCTTCCAGGCGGGCGGCTCGATCGCCGTCGCCATCGTGCCGTTTGCCACGCTGATCTTCCTGTCGCGCGCGAAGGTGCAGCGGCAGGTTGAGCGCTGGGATTGAGCGCAGCTCAGCCCACCTCGCGGCGCTGGAAGAGCGCCACGCCGAGCGCGAGCGCCGCGGCCACGAAGCACACCGCGTAGAGCGCCGTCAACCCGAGGTAGTTCGCTGGGATCGACACGCCTTGATTCACGGCATCAGTGACCCAGAAGACCTGGAAGTTCGGCACGATGCCCCACGCGGTCTTGCTCGCCCAGTACGCGGCTTCGCCGGCCTTTTCAGCACCGGCCGCCACCGTGCGGCCGAAGAACCAGTCGCTCAGCAGCCCGATGAGGAGCGTGCCCACGGTCACGGTCACGGTGAGCACCTGGCCGAGTCTGGTGCTCACGGCCACCGCCACGGCGCAGAGCACGGCCACGCCGAGCGCCATGAGCAGGCCGGCCTTCCACACCTCTGGCCGGAAGTCGGTGCCGATCGACTGCGGCGCGAAGCCGGTGTCGAAGAGCAGCGCCAGCACATACGCCACCAGCAGCAGCGGCGAGACCGACATGATGAAGACCGCCGCGAAGCTCGAGGCGTAGAAGTAATTGCACCACGTCGCCACGCCGAAGGCCAGGAGCACCGCCGCGCTGCCGAAAGCGATCACTGGCAGGTGGTAGGGGGTGCGCACGGTCTGCTGCACGCCATGCAGCTCAACAAGCGCCAGCACCAACATGAGCGCCAGCATGCACGCCAGGAGCGCCGCCGCCGCGCCGAGGTACTTGCCCAGGACCACGCTCGCGCGCGCCACCGGCTTCGAGATCACCGTCAACGCGGTGCGGTTCTCGATCTCGCGGGAGACGACGTTGGTCGCCAGCATCGCGGCCAGCAGGGCGCCGGCGAGGAAGACCGTCGACAGGCTCATGTCGAGGAACATGCGGTCGTCGTCCATCATCGTGTAGGCCGAGAACGGATTGGCCATGACCACCAGGAGACCCGCGACGACGGTCACCACGAGCGCCACCGGCTGCCGGATCGACTCAAGGAAGGTGTTGCGGGCGATGGCAAGAAGCTGCTCGAGGAGGCCCATGGTGGCAGCATCGGCGGGCAGGAGGGCCGCGTCAAGCGAACCCCGGCAAGGTTCCGTTCGTCCCTCGTCGTGCCCGGCACGGTGCCGAGGCCTTGCGTACACTCCCTCCACACCGTTTCGGGTCCCTCCCTTCACTTCTCGGGGCCCTCCCGGTGCATGCCATGCGGATCGACCACTTCGCCTACCAACAGGCCACTCGCGTTTCCGGTTTCGGGCTCATCCTGCAGCTCGTCGTCGGGCTGCTGGTGCTCATCTTCGCGCGCGTCCAGTCAGACACCACGCTGACCTGGGTCAGCCTGATGGTGCTCACGGGTGCCCTCGCCTGGATCGCCCTGGTCATCACCTTCCATCAGCACCGGCTGGAGCGTCTCGAGGAACTCGAGACCGAAGAGCTCGCGGCCTCGCGCGGCGATCGCCAGAGCGTCTTCGAGGCCGGCGCCGCAGACGCGCGCGTGGCGGCACGCCGGCTCGAACTGATGCATCGCGTGCTCGTGCCCGCGGCGAGCATGCTCATGGCCGGCGCCTACACGCTGCTGGGCTGGCGCATCCTCGGCTACTTCGAGGCCCTCAACGATCCCAAGCCGAGCGTCGAGGCGTTCCGCGTGGCTGCCAACGGTGGTTGGATGCTGGCCGGCTGCGCGTTCCTCGCACTGCTGTGCTTCGTCTTCAGTCGGTGGATTGCCGGCATGGCGTCGCTGCCGGCGTGGCAGAACCTGCGCGGTGGGGCGGGGGTCATGGTCGGCAACGCGATCGTGCTGCTTGCGGTGGCCGTGGGCGTGGCGTTGCGCTACGTCGACCAACCGACCGTGCTCGAGCGCATGGCGCAGGCCCTGCCGTTCCTGCTCTTCGGGCTCGCTGGCGAGATCGTTCTGAACTTCGTTCTGAACCTCTACCGACCGCGACGCATGGGCGAGATCCCGCGCGCTGCGTTCGACAGCAAGGTGCTCGGGCTGCTGGCGGCCCCGGACTCGATCGTCCGGGGCATCAACGAGGCCGTCAACTACCAGTTCGGCTTCGACATCACGAGCAGCTGGGGCTACCAGCTCCTGCTGCGCAATGTGGCCAAGCTCGGCACCATCGCGGCCATCCTGCTCGTCGGGATGAGCATGGTGGTGGTGGTCGGTCCCGGAGAGCAGGCGGTTCGCCTTCGTGGCGGCCGCGTCGTGGGCGATGTGTCGCAGGGCGAACTCGTCCTCAAGTGGCCGTGGCCCGTCGAGACGGTCGAGGTCTGGCCCGTCGCCGCGGTTCGCTCGATCCAGCTCGGGCCCAAGTCCTTGCAACAGGGCTACGCCTGGGCTAGCGACCAGCCCGATGATCCCGAGCGCAAGCCCTTCATCGTGAGCGCCAGCACCGCGGCTCGCCGCGCCGAGTCGGCGATCGCCCCCACGCCCGTGGCAGGCGAGGACGACGCCGCAGCCCGCACCGTCAGCACGCAGTTCGCGCTCGTCAATGCCGACATCGTGCTGAACTACCGGGTGCGCCCCACGGGGCTCATCGACTTCCTGTCCTTCGCCAGCGAGGCCCGCACGCGTCGCAGCCCGCTGACCATGCGCGAACGCGCGCTGCGCGCGATCTCGCTCCGCGAGGCCACGCAGTTCCTCGCCACGCAGCCCCTCGACCGGGTGCTCTCGCCCGATGCCGACTCGCTCGGTGCCGCGCTCAAGGGGCGCATCCAGGCGGCGTTCGATGCCGAGCGCTGCGGCGTCGAGGTCGTCAGCGTGCTGATTCCTGCGCTGCGCCCACCGGGCGAGAGCGCAGGCATGTTCGAGGAGCTCTCGATCGACACGCAGAATGCACGCAAGGTGCTCGACGAGGCCCAGCGCGTGGTCAACACCACGATGGCTGCAGTCGTCGGCGGCACCGATGTGGCGCGCGAGGCGGTCGCCGCGATCGAGCGTCTGCGCTCGGCCGAGCGTGAGCATGGCATCGCTTCCGCCCAAGCCGCCGAACTGCGCCGGGCGGTCGAGTCGATCCTCCTGCGCAATCCGGCCCAGGCATCCAGCGTGATCGCCAAGGCACGCGCACGGCGCTGGGAGCTCCAACTCGATGCGAGCCGCAACGCCAGCGAGGTCTCCGGCCAGGCTGCGGCCTTCCGCGCCGCGCCCGAGCTTTACCGCCAGCGTCGCACCATGGAGGTGCTTGGCGAGCAGCTCGCCCGGGCGCGCATGAAGTACGTCATCGGAGCGGATCCCAGCCGGGTCCGCATGCACATCGAGATGCAGGAGCCCGAGTCGGGCCTGAACCTCGGCGACTACCTGACCAAGGACGGCGAGTCCGACAACTGATCCATCGTTCCCACCATGAGCAAGCGAATTCCCATCATCGTCGGTTCGGTCATCCTCCTCGTGCTCGTGCTGTTCAACACGACCTACTCGGTCGGGTTCAACGAAGTCGCCGTCCTCGAGCGTCTGGGCAAGCCGGCCGGCATCCAGCGCGATGCCGGGATGCACCTGAAGGCCCCGTTCTTCATCGATCGTGCCGTCAAGCTCGACGTGCGCCGCCAGTTCATCGAGAGTCCGCTCGAAACGGTGCTCACGCGCGACGGCCAGCAGGTCGTCGTGCAGGCGTACCTGCTGTGGCGCATTGATGGCGAGGGCGACGGTCCGCTGCAGTTCTACACCTCGTTCGGCACGCTTGAGAAGGCGGGCAAGGAACTCGAGACGCAGCTGCAGGGTGCCGTCCGCGCGATCGGCCAGTATTCGTTCAACGAGCTGATCGGCCCCGACAGCAAGATCGCTGCGGCCGAGGATGCGATCCTGGCCGACCTGCGCAAGACCCGCGCCCCCGGCGTGGAACCGGTCGACGTGGGCATCAGCCAGATCGTGCTGCCGCCCAAGACCACCGTGGCGGTGCTCCGCCGCATGGCGACGGTGCAGGAAACGCTCGCCAACCTCGAGGAAAGCAAGGGCAACAGCGAAGCCGACGCGATCAAGAGCCAGGCTGCGAGCCAGGCCGACACCATCCGCAAGTTCGCCGAGCAGTGGGCGGCCAACATCGAGGCCGTGGGCAACGAGCAGGCCACGCGCTACTACGAGCAGATGCGCGAGGATGCCGACCTGGCGATCTTCCTCGCCTGGCTCGACACGCTGCGCGCCTCGCTCTCGGGCAGCACCACGTTCATCACCGATACGAGCAAGGCGCCGTTCCATCTCGTCGACCTCGATGCGCCCACCGATGGCAAGGGCATCCCGCAGCCGGCCAAGGAGGGCTCGAAGTGAGCGACGGCGACCCGACCGATCCGGCGGGCGTCGATCCCGCCTCGTCGCACCCGCGGCGCGCGGCTCATGCCGATTTCGCGGTGGAGGCCTCGGCCAACGATGTTGCCGCGGTCCGCGCGGCGATGAATCCCGCGAACCAGAGCCTCGCCGATGCGCTGAAGCTGTCCTATCGCTTGCTGCAGTTCGCGATCGGCGGCCTCGTCGTGGCGTTCCTCTTCTCCGGTTTCCAGACCGTGCAGGAGGGGTACACCGGCGTGCGCACCGTCTTCGGCGCGATCGAAGGCGCGCCGGGCGAAGAGGCCCTGTCGCCGGGTCTGCAGCCGTTCTGGCCGTACCCCGTGGGCCAGGTCGTGGCGTTCGAGCAGAAGCGCGTGGTCGATCTGCGCAATGAGTTCTGGTTCCGCTCCAA
>JAGWXC010000006.1 GCA_018970045.1 Planctomycetota bacterium
GTGCGTGCATCGGGCTCCAGGTCGTACTCGCCCGGAGCGACCGCAAGACCCTTGGGCAGCGGCATGCTGCCGCCCAAGGAGAGATAGGTCCAGACGCCGTCGATCTGCTTCGCGCGGTCGCCGCCGGCGATCTCGGGATAGACGCGCTGATCGGGCGGCCAGAACGCGGGCATGCGCGTGCCCGGGCGGAAGCGCTGCGGATCGGCGAGGTAGGCACGGAACCAGCTCGGCCGCACGCGGCCGTGCATGCTGGCGAGGTTCACGGCCGGCACACCGAGCGACTTCTGGTCGCCCAGCGTGTGGCAGTTCACGCAGCTCGCTCCGCCCGTGCCCACGATCGCCTTGCCGGCTTCGACGGCTTCTTCGCTGTAGGCAGGCTGCGCATCGGCGCCGACGGCAGGATCGGCTGCCGTGAAGTGCGCCGCGAGGTGCGACACGTTGTCGCTGCCATACGCCGGCATGCGCGTGTTCATGTACGATCGCACGCGTTCCGTGCCGGAGAGCATGCGCTCGATGGCTGCGGTCTGGAGCTTGGCGCCCACGCCAGTGAGCGAGGGCGGAATGCGGCCTTCATCACCGAGGTCAACGTCGCACGTGAAGAGCGCATCGCGGTCCGGTCCCACGCCACCAAGGCCATCGCGGCTGTGGCAGGCGATGCAGTTCATGCGGTCCATCGTGTGCACGATCGCCTGCTTGGGTGCAAGCGGCCGTTCGAGCGCGGCGTGGTTGGCAACGAGCGTCCGCAGGAGCGAGCGCTGGGCCTCGTCGAAACCGTACTGCGGAGCGGCGGCGGGAACGGCGTCAGCCAGGCATCCTTCGGAGGAGTCGAGCTCGGCCAGTGGCTTGGCCTTGAGGGTCGCGACGGACGGCTCGTGGCAGTTCGCGCAACCAAGCGCAGCCCACTTGGACTTGCCTACGGCGAGCAGTGCCTCGTCCGGGCGATCGGTCGCAGGACCAGGTGTGAAGCGAACGACCCGCGTTGTGAAGGCCGATGGAGGTACATCGCCGCGCGGTGTGCCCGGGCCGTTCCACTGCAGGCGCAGGTCCGCATCACCGGCCGCCTCGAAGAAGGTCACCATCAACGCGTGCGCACCTTGGGTGAGTTCGAGCGTGACCGACTTGTAGCCGCTGCCGTGGATCCCGCCATGGTCAATGACCTGCTTGCCGTCGATCCAGAGCGCTGAACCATCGTCACTGGCCAGATGGAAACTCCAGGTGCCCGACTGCGGGATCTCGATCGACCCGGTGAAGCGCAGCGCATACGCATCGTGCCGAGCATCGTCAGGCAGCGCGATGCGATCCACCGGGAACGTGCGCAGGGCCACGGCCTGGGCATCCGGCCCCGTGCCGTCGAAGGCGCCTTCGAAGTACTCGCACTGCAGCCCGTTGCCGGTCGACACGTTCGGGGCATCGAGGCTGCCTGACTGCGCGCGCAGAAGCCATGCGGCGATGTCGCGCGACTCATCGCGCGTGAGCAGCATGCCCGGCATGTGCCCGCCGGGCCTGGCCTTGAGCGGATCCTGAAGGAAGTCCGTGAGCGCAGCGAGCGAAGTCTTGCGCGCCAACTGCACCGCATCAAGCCCAGTACCGTGGCAGGCCAGGCAGCCGACGGTCTCGTAGAGCCGCTTGCCGCGCGTGAGCGATGCCTCACCGACCGAGACGGGTTCAGAGGCGAACTGGCCACGGGTCGAGAGCCACGCGGCGATCGCCACGGCCGTGCGCTCGCGTGATTCCTTGTCCATGCCGTGCATGAGGTCGGGCATGCGCGATCCGAGCTGGCCGACGTGTGTGCCCTTGGCGATGAACTCCGCCATCCATGGTCCATACGCCCGCGACCCGATCTCGTCCATCGTCGGCGCGCCCATTGGCCGAAGGCGGTCGATCGTGGCGGTGGGTGCGGCGTGGCATGCCGTGCAGTTGGCCTTGGAGGCGAGCGATTCGGCGGCGACGTCGGACCATTCCACGTTGGACGATGAGCCTGGTCCGCAGGCTGCGAGCATCACGGGGAGCGAACCGAGCAGTGCGATCGATCGGCCGAGCGTCATGTGGAGCAGCGTACGCCCGCGGCTAGGCTGTGCGCATGGACCAGTCGACGATCGAAGATCCGGATCCGAACCAACCCCGCCCCGCGTGGCGCGAGGATGGGCCCTTCGCGGGCGGTGGATGGGGCGTGATGCGCGTGGCGCTTGCGGTCATCGTCGGCTACCTGATCATGGCGATGCTCGTCATGAGCACGATGTTCCTGGCCGTGCAGGCCATGGACCTCGATGCGATCTTCGAGCAGGGCTTCTGGAAGGCCACCTCGCGCTGGAACACCATCGCCGTCATGATCAGCCTGCTCAGTGCGGTTGCGGGTGGCGCCGTCTGCGAGGGCATCGCACGAAACAAGATGGGCATCCGTCTCCTGGCGATCGTCTTCGTCGTGGCGACCTTTGGTTCGATCGTCGCCGTGCTGAAGGCCGGACCCGATCCTGATCCGGTCGCTCGCCCCACGACCGAGGAACTCGTCGCCGCCGCCGCCGAGGCAAAGCAGTCGCCGACCCTCTACGCCATGATCCAGGCCGGCAAGCACGCGCGCGAACCCAACTGGATGAAGATCGCCAACCCTGCGTGCGGGCTCGCTGGCGCCTTGCTGGGTGCGATGCTCGCGCGCCGCCAGCGACCGAGTCGCTGAATCCGCCTCACAGGATCCGTGATCGATGTGCGCCGCGGTTCGTCGCGCATCAACGACGGCTATCAATCGCGGTTGCTCGCCCTCGTGCGCCGCGGCGATCCCTGTTCACGCCCGCTCGGGTGCGCTGAACCGTCCGCTCTGCGAGAGGAAGGTGCGCGGGTTGTCGTAGCTGACCTTGCGGATCGTCTCGAGCAGGTGCCCGCGGCGGCGCAGTTCGTCCTGGCACTTGGGCACGGCCAGCGGATCGCTCACGCCCCAGTCACCGGCGGAGTTGATCCAGAGCCGGTCGGTGCCATGCATCTCGAAGATGTCGGCGGCGCGCTGCGGCGTGCACTTCGTGTCGGGGTAGAGCGTCATGCCTGCCCAGAAGCCTCGGTCGAGCACCGCGCGCACCGTGTGCTCCTCGACATGGTCGATGAGCACACGACCGGGATCGGCACCTTGGTTGCGCAAGGCGTCCATGATCAGGTGCGTGCCCTTGAGCTTGTCCTCCAGATGTGGCGTGTGCACCAGGATCAGCAGGTTGTGCCGCATCGCGAGCGCGATGTGCTCTTCCAGCACCGTCATCTCGTTGCGCGAGTTCTTGTTGAGGCCGATCTCGCCGATGCCCAGCACGGTCTTGCACTCGAGGAAGCCCGGGATGATCGAGAGCACCTCCCGCGCCAGGCCCACGTCCTCGCTCTCCTTGGGATTGATGCAGAGCCAGGTGTGGTGGCGGATCCCGAACTGCGCGGCACGGCGCGGCTCGAAGTCCGTGAGCATCCGGAAGTAGTCGTGGAAGCCCTGCGCCGTGGATCGGTCGTAGCCGGCCCAGAACGCAGGCTCGGTGATCGCCACGCAGCCAGCCAGCGCCATGCGCTGGTAGTCGTCCGTGGTGCGGCTCACCATGTGCACGTGCGGGTCGATGTACATCAGCGGCGCTCCCCGGCTTCGATCGGCATGGCGCCGAGCGCGCCCTTCATCGGTGCCCGCTCGATCGGTTCCGTGGACCGGTCGCTCCAGAGTTCGAGCACCCGCCGCGCACGGTCGGGTTGGCCATCGAGCACCAGTCCCAGTGCCGCCGTCAGCGCCTGGACGCGGAAGTCACCGCTGCCAGGCTCGCTGGCGCGGTCGAAGCGATCGAGAAACGCAGCCAGATCGAGCACCTTGGCGCGGTGCTCGAGGAAGTACAGGTCGGCCACGGCCTGCTTGGTGAGGGGAGTGCCCATGGGCGCGGATGGTAGGCCGCACCGCCGTGCACCGCGGCGTCAGCCGTGCGACTCGAGGAGTTCCGTCGCGGCCTCGGTCATTGCGACGCGATCGACCTCATGCACCTCGATGGGGTGCCCGATGTCGCGCATGAGCGTGATCGAGAGCATGCCGCCCAGGTGCTCGCGGAACTCCTCCAGCCCGCGCAGGAGATCGTCCATCGATGCCAGCATGGGGTGCGAGCGGGCCAGTCCGAGGCTGGCCAGCACCCGCAGGATGCGCGCTGCGGGCTCGGCGCCCAGCAGCCCGATCCGTCGTGCATACACCGTGTCGAGCGCGAGACCGATGCCCACCGCCTCGCCGTGCGGCAGCTCGAACGCGGTCATGCTCTCGAGCCGGTGCGCAGCCCAGTGGCCGTGGTCCAGTGGGCGTGCCTCGCGCGTCTCGAAGGGATCGCCGCCATCGAGGATGTGGCGTGCGTGCAGTTCGGCCGATCGCATGATGACTGGCCAGGCGGCGTCCATCGAGCGAGCACGAATGGCGGCGCCGTCGCGCTCGAGCGTGTCGAAGAGCGCCGCATCCTTGAGCAGTGCGATCTTCACGGCTTCGCTGAAGCCGCCGCACCACGCCGAGTCGGGGAGCGTGCGCAGGAAGGCCCGGTCGCAGACCACCGCGTCGGGCGGCGCGAACGAACCCGTGAAGTTCTTCTTGCCCTTGCGGTTCACGCCGTTCTTCACGCCCATCGCGCTGTCGTCCTGCGCGAGCACGGTGGTCGGCATGCGCACGTGTCGCACGCCTCGGTGAGCGATCGCCGCACCGAAGCCCACGACATCGAGCACGGCGCCGCCGCCGATCGCCAGCACCATGCTGTGGCGATCGATGCGCAGGTGGTCGACGGCGTCGAGCACGGCCTCGACGCACGAAGGATCGTTCTTGCAGGCCTCGCCGCCGGGCATCGACTCTGCCCAGACCAGTTCAGGCAGGCCCGCGTGCGCCTGGAGATAGCGGGCCAGGTGATCAGTCAGGTTCGGCCATGCAGCCAGCACGCCTGAGTCGATGAATGCAGCCATCCTGCTGGGCGAATCGCGGCCAGGGCACGCGCATCGCAGGGCATGGGCGAAGGCTGGGTTCGCTGGGTCGAGCGCACCATCGGTGAACCACACGCGGTGATGGAAGGGAACGGCGACCTCGCGGTCCCAGGCAGGTGTGGCATCGTGCGGGCGCATCGTGGGACGGCAAGGATAGCCCCGCCAGCCGGCAGATCACCGTGGGTTGATCGCCTGGGAGCCAGTCGCGGAACTCCATGTAACGAAACAGCCGCGGGTTCGCCGCGGCTGCCCCGCGCACCGCGCGCGGAGATCGTTGGACAGGTCGCTCGGGATCAGCGGCGCAGGATCACGAAGCGCTGCTCGCCGTCACGCACGACCGTCAGGCGCAGGGGCCGCCCATCCGGCACGGCGCTGACCGCGTCGCGCATCGAGTCGGCGTCCTGCACCTCGCGCCCATTCACCTTGGTGATCACGTCGCCGGCCTGAAGGCCACGTTCGGCGGCAGGGCTGTCTTCCTTGACCGAGGCGATCACCACGCCGCGCTCGAGGTTCATCGACTTCAGCAGGTCGGCGTCGGCTTCCTCGACCGTCAGGCCAAGCCGGGCGAGTTCGCCGCCACGCTGCGGCATGGCGGGAACGCCTGCCATGAGCCGTTCATCGGTGCGCTCGACGAGCGTGGCCTGCTTGGTCATGCGCTCGCCCTCGCGGATGATCTCGAGGTTGACCTCGGCGTCGGGCCGACGGCTGGCGATGATCCTCATGAAGGCGGCCGTGCTCGGGGTGGGCTTGCCGTCGATCTTCACGACGATGTCACCGTCCTGAAGGCCCGCCGCTTGTGCCGGGGTGTCGGGCTGGACGCGCGCGATCAGCACGCCGTCGCTGGGCTTGATGTCGAAGCTGGAGGCCGTCTCGGCATCCATCTCCTGCAGCTGCACGCCGAGGTAGCCGCGGACCACGCGGCCGCCATCACGGAGCTGACCCACGATCTCCTTGACCATCGCACTCGGGATCGCGAAGCCCACGCCGTCGTTGCCGCCGTTGCGGCTGCTGATGGCGGTGTTGATGCCGATCACGTTGCCTTCCAGGTCGGCGAGCGGCCCGCCGGAGTTGCCGGGATTGATCGCCGCATCGGTCTGGATGTAGTTCTCGAACTGCGCCAGGCCAACGCGGTCGCGACCCTTGGCGCTGATGATGCCTGCCGTGACCGTGTGGTCGAGGCCGAACGGGCAGCCGATCGCCACGACCCAGTCGCCGACCTCGAGCGACTCACTGTCGCCGAAACTGGCCGCGACGAGATCGGTGGCCTCGACCTGGATCACGGCCAGGTCGGTGGCCGGGTCGGCACCGACGACGGTGGCAGCGACCTCACGACCATCATGCAGCATGACCTTGAGCTCGTCGGCACCGCGGATGACGTGGTTGTTGGTCACGATCACGCCGGCCTTGTCGATGATCACGCCGGTGCCTTCGCCCATGCGCGGTGGCATCCGGCCGCCGCGCTGCTGCGGTGCATCGGGTGCACCCGGCATGTTCGGGAAGAAGCGGCGGAACTCTTCCGGCATCTCGGGCATCTGCTGCCCGCCCTGGCCCGCGCCGGATTCGGCGCTGTACGGAGCCTTGTCGATGGAGACGATGCTCACGACGCTCGGGTCGAGCTTTCGAGCGGCGGTGCGGAAGGCGTTGGACAGGGCACGTGCGTGCTTGAGGTCGGCCTCGTCCTGCGAGGTCGCGAGCACGGGTGCGGTGGCAGCAAGCGAGAGCGCGAGGCCGAACATGGCGGCGCGCGACGACGGACGGATGAAGCTGGACATGATGTTGGGGTTCCTCCACGGCCGAACGGCCGGCCGCGGAACGGTACGGCGGGAGGGCGTCGGCGGTTCAGGCCTGACCGGTCGGATTTCCGCCCGGCAACGTCCCGCTTCCGTGCGCCAGATGGAAGAGCGTGACCGCTCCTGCCACACTGACATTCAGGCTGTCGATGCCTTCACGCATCGGAATGAAGGCGAGCACGTCGCACTCGGCCTCGACCTCCGGGGAAATGCCGCGGAATTCGTTGCCGACGACCACGACCATCCGTTCCGTGCGACGGATGGATGGCAGCGCCCGGGCGCCAGGACGGCAGACGGTGCCGAGCACGGAATAACCATGATCGCGCCGCAACATTCTCAGGGTCGATGGCAGCACGCAGTGCAGGAATGGCACGCTGAGCGTGTACCCCATGCTGCTGCGGATGCTCTTGCGATAGAGCGGATCGTGGCAGTGCTGGCCGAGCAGCACGCCCTGCGCGCCGAAGGCCGCGCCATCGCGGAAGATCGCGCCGATGTTGTCGCGGTCGCCCACGCCGTCGGCGGCAAGCACCAGCGCCGCGCCGCTCGTAGGCGCGATCTCCGTGAGCGAGCGGCCCTGCAGCACGCTGCGGTCGCCGCAGGCGATCGCGCCGCGGTGCATCTGGAAGCCGGTGAGCGCCTCGACGCGGTGGTCGCGCGTGACGAAGACGGGGACCTCGGGTTGCCCATGCCGTGCGAGCAAGGCGTCGATCTCGGCGAGCCGGCGCTCAGCCGCCAGGATCGACCGCGTGGCGCCCGGCACGGCGAGCATGCGCTCGATGACGAGCAAGCCCTCGCCGATGAAGGTGCCGCTGCGGCCATCGTCGCCGATCAACTCGCGGTCACGCAGCGCGCGGTAGTCCGCCAGCCGCGGATCGTCGAAGCTCTCGACGTCGATGCGCATGAGCCCTGCCGCCGCTCACAGCAGCGACGACGGGTCCTCGAGCAGGCCGACGACGGTGTTCAGGAAGCGCGCGCCCTCGGCACCATCGACGACGCGGTGATCGCACGACAGGCTCAGGGGCAGCACGAGCCCCGCGTAGAAGCGGCCATCCTTGACCAGCACGCGCTCCTTGGTGCGGCCGGCGGCCAGGATCGCCACCTCGGGGTAGTTGATGATCGGCGTGGCGAACATCCCGCCGTAGCTGCCGACGTTCGAGAGCGTGAAGGTGCCGCCGAGGCTCTCCTCGCGGCTGATCGTGCGGTCGCGGCAGCGGCCCGCGAGCACCTTGACCTGGTTGGCCAGGTCCACCATCGTGCACTGGTCGGCGTTGCGCACGACCGGCACCATCAGGCCGCTGTCGGTGTCGACGGCGATCGAGAGGTTGATCACGCCCTTGATCAGGATCTCGCTGTTGGCGTCATCCACATTGGCGTTGAGCGATGGGTGCTTGCGCAGGGCGCGGCAGATCGCCGTCATGATGAACGGCATCATGCTCAGCTTCTGGCCCACGACCTTGGAGTACTCGCGGCGCTTGCGGTCGAGCTCGGTCACGTCGGCCTCGTCGACCACCGTGAAGTGCACCGCGGTGCGCACGCTCCGCTCGAGGCTCTCGGCGATCTTGCGGCGCACGCCGCGGAAGGCGATGCGCTGCGACACGCCGTCCTTGTCCACCGCGGGAAGCGGCATCGGCGCGGCGGCGGCGCGCGGGGCGAAGCCGGCCTTCGAGGCTCCGCCGGCGAAACCATGCACGTCCGCCGCGGTCACGCGGCCGCTGTGGCCGGTGCCGGCGACCTTGTTGATGTCCACGCCCATCTCGCGGGCGATGCGTCGCACGGCCGGGGTCGCGAGCGCCTTGCCCGAGACCGGTGCGGCAACGGTGTGCTCGGGCTTGCGTGCGAAGCGGTCGCTCACGGTGAGCGTGCCGCTCATCGTGCCCACGACGGTGCCTTGATCGCCGTCTGCTTCGGGAACGCCGGCAGCGACCGAGGCGCTCACGCAGGCAGGGCCCTTCGCCGCGGCGGTGGGCGCAGCGGGGGCTGCCCCACTCACGGCGTACCGCACGAGCGGCTTGCCGACCTTCATGATGTCGCCAGGCTTGCCGCAGAGTTCGCTCACGGTGCCTGGCCATGGGCTCGGCACTTCGACCAGCGCCTTGTCGGTCTGCATCTCGGCGAGGATGCTCGAGGTCGTCACCGCATCGCCGGGCTTCACGCGCCAGCTGATGAGCTCGGCCTCGACCAGGCCTTCGCCGAGGTCGGGCAGGAGAAAGTGGCTCTTGTCGTCAGGTTGCTTCAGGCCGGCCATGGTTCGCCTCCGTGCGTGGGTTCAGTAGGCAAGGCAGTCTTCGATGCCGCGCTGGATGCGCGCCGCGTCGGGCAGGTACTCGAGCTCGAGCTTGTAGTACGGCATGATCGTGTCGAAGCCGGTCACGCGCTGGACCGGCGCCTCGAGGTGCAGGAAGCACTTCTCCATGATCTGCGTGGCGACCTCGCTGCCGACGCCGCAGGTGCGCGGGGCCTCATGCACGATCACGCAGCGGCCGGTCTTGGACACGCTTTGCTCGACGGTCTCCATGTCCATGGGGTAGATCGTGCGCAGGTCGATGAGCTCGACGCTGCGGCCGCAGGCCTCGATCGCCTGCATGCACTGGATCACGCTCGCGCCCCAGCTCACCACCGTGAGGTCGGTGCCTTCGCAGACCACGCGGGCCTTGCCGATGGGGATGGTGTACTCGTCCTCAGGGACTTCCTCGCGGATCGCGCGGTAGATGCGCTTGGGCTCGAAGAAGATGACCGGATCCGGATCGCGCAGCGCGCTGATGAGCAGGCCCTTCGCGTCGTATGGACCACTGGGCATCACGACCTTCAGTCCGGGCTGGTGCGCGTAGAAGGCCTCGGGGCTGTCGCTGTGCAATTCAGGCGCGTGGATGCCGCCGCCCACCGGCACGCGCACCGTCATCGGCACGGTGAAGGCCCCACGGGTGCGCGTGCGCATGCGCGCTGCATGGCTGCAGAGCTGGTCGTACGCCGGCCCGAGGAAGCCTTCGAACTGGATCTCGGGCACCGGACGCAGGCCAGCCATCGCCAGGCCGATGCTCGTGCCGATGATGCCGCTCTCGGCCAGCGGCGTGTCGACGACGCGGTTGGCGCCGAAGCGCTTCTGCAGGCCTTCGGTGACGCGGAAGACGCCGCCGTTGGCGCCGACGTCCTCGCCGAGCAGGATGACGCGGTCGTCCTTTTCCATTTCCTGGATCAGGGCGAGGTTGATGGCTTGCACGAGGGTGAGGTTCGCCATGGTGTGGTCCTGGTGGATGATCGTGGTGGTGGTCGCCGCTCAGCGCGTGTTCGACGCGCTCGGAAGCTGGCTCGGGTCCTGGCCGAGCGAGTGCGTGTGGCCGGTCTCGCGTTGCGTGACGAGGTCGGCGGGAAGATCGGCGAAGGTGTAGTTGAAGACATCGCCGCGCACGGGGTGCTCGACCTGCTCGCAGCGCTCGATCGTCGCCATGCAGCTGGCCTCGGCTGCCTCGCGCAGCGCGGCGTCCTTGGCATCCGACCAGATGCCCTTCTTGGTCATGTAGGTGCGCAGGCGCGTGATCGGGTCGCGCGCCTTCCACGCATCGACTTCGGCCTGGTCGCGGTAGCGGCGCGCATCGTCGGCGGTGGTGTGGTCGCCGAGGCGGTAGGTCACGCCCTCGATGAAGAACGGCTTGCCGGTCGTGCGCGTGTGCTCGATCGCCTTGCGCATGCCGTAGACGACGGCGAACAGGTCGTTGCCGTCGAGCTGAAGGCAGGGCATCCCGTAGGCAATGCCGCGCTGGGCGACCGTGGGCGCGCTGCACTGAATGCGGCCGGGCACGCTGATCGCCCAGAAGTTGTTCTGGCAGAAGAAGATCACGGGGATGTCGAGGTTGGCGGCGAAGTTGCACGCCTCGTGGAAGTCGCCCTCGCTCGTCGCGCCGTCACCGAAGAAGGTGCACGCGATCTGCTTCTGGCCGCGGTACTTCGCCGCCCAAGCGAGGCCGGTCGCGTGCAGCATCTGCGTGCCGATGGGGACGGCGATCGGGGTCGCGTGGTGGGGTCGTGGCATCGCGTTGCCGCGCTCGTCGCCCATCCAGTGCAGGAGGATGCTGTCGATCGGCACGCCGCGCCACATGAGGCCGCAGTTCTCGCGGTAGCAGGTCACGAGCCAGTCGTCGTTGTTGAGGGCGTAGGCCGCGCCGAGGCTGTTGGCCTCCTGGCCCATGTTCTGCGGGTAGGTGCCCATGCGGCCGGAGCGCTGCAACTTGAACGCCACCTCGTCCATCATGCGGCAGGTGACCATCGTCTCGTACAGCTTGAGCAGGTCAGCGTCGGGGATCAGGCCCTTGCCGAGCTTCTCGTCGAAGTTCCCGTGCTCGTCGAGGATGGAGACGCGCTCGATGGTCGTGGTCAGGGCGTTGGTGATGGGCATGGGCGGGGACCTTGGGGAAAGAAAACGGCCGCCGCTCTTTCGATGCGACGGCCGTGTCGCGCGGGATGGTAGCAGCGGGGGGCTTTCGGCCCCGACCGTTCGGCTGGTTCGAGAGGCCTCTGTACGGGTCGCCAAGCCACGGGAAGGCGCCGAAGCCTCAGCGTCGCGGACGCCCCGACGGATGCGCCGTCGATCTATATTGGTTTCGAACGAAAAGTAATACTAAGAGGATGAGAAGCCAATAATCGTTGCGCCTGCAGCGTAGCGTGACCGTGTCGCGCACCTCGCCCGGCGTTGGGGTGCATGCTCAATGGGCCCATGTGGGCACGTGTGTTGCCCGCGATGGCGCGGGCGGCCCTCACCGACCGGCCGCGCAACCGTCGCCGCGCAGGTCGCTCGCGCCACAGAGGACGCCATCGTCAAGCCGAGCGATCGCCTGCCCGCGGCCGAAGGTCACCGATCGCTCGGCAGCGACCGTGATGGCGTGCCCGCGCTCGCGCAATCCATCGATCGTGGCCTGCGGCCAGCCTGGCTCAAGCTGCACCTCGAGCCCCTTCATCCACTGCCAGCGTGGTGCATCGAGCGCCGCCTGCGGGTTCTGTCCATGCACGACTGTGCGCAGCGTGTACTGAGCATGCGCCTGCGGCTGCATGAAGCCGCCCATGATCCCGAAGGGACCGATCGGGTTGGCGACCGACTCGCTGGCACCATGCACCGTGGGCGTACCGAGATCGCGCGACAGGAAGCCCGGGATGATGGTGTGGTACGGCCGCTTGCCCGCGGCAAGCTCGTTGGCGTGCCCGGGCTGCAGGTTGAAGCACGCACCACGGTTCTGCAGGGCGATCCCTGTACCGGGCACGACGAGCCCGCTGCCGAAGCCCATGTAGTTGCTCTGGATCAGGCTGACCATCAGGCCCGAAGCGTCGGCTGTGCAGAGGTAGATCGTGCCGCCTGGCTTGGGCACGCCGGCATCGAAGTCCTGCGCAGTCGACGGATCGATGCGTGCAGCCAATGCATCCAGCCGCTTGGGATCGAGCAGTGCTGCGGTCGATGCCGACATGTGCGCGGAATCAGCCACATGCAGGTGCGCCTCGCGGAAGGCGAGCTTGATCGCTTCGATGGCCAAGTGTGCGCCCGCAGCATCGTCGACGCCGTGGCGATCGATGCCCACGCGCTCGAGGAGCGCCAGCGCGATGAGTGCCGCGATGCCCTGGCCGTTGGGCGGGATCTCGTGCAGCCGCGCACCACGGAAGCCCATCGAGATCGGCGCGACACGCTCCGTGGCATGCGAGGCCAGGTCGTCACGCTGCATCGCGGCACCATCGGCGCGCGCCATGGCATCGATCGCCTTCGCAAGCTCGCCGTCGTAGAGATCGCGGCCGGCGGTCGCGCCGATGCGCTCGAGCGTGCGAGCATGATCAGGCAGTCGGATGCATTCACCCGCCCGCGGCGCTCGACCGTCGATCGTGAAGGTGCGGCGCCACTCGGCGTTGCCTGCAAGCGCAGTAGCAGCGCGCTCCCACAGGCGCGCGGTCTGCACGGCGACTGGGTAGCCGTCGCGTGCGTAGGTCACTGCTGGCTCCATGAGCACGGCGAACGGCAGCGCACCGAAGTTCCGATGCAGGTCGGCCCACAGCGCGACCTGCCCAGGCACGGTGACCGCATCCCAGCCACGGGTGGGCATCGTGGTGCCGCCGTAGCGCGAGCGATCGAGCGCACGCGGTGTGCGGCCCGAGCCGTTGAACCCATGCAGCCGGCCGCCATCGCCAGGAGACCACACGAGCGCGAACGCATCACCGCCGATCCCGTTGGTCGTGGGTTCGAGCACGGTCATGCAGGCGGCCGTCGCGATGGCCGCATCGACGGCGTTGCCGCCGCGCGAAAGGATCTCGGTGCCCGCTTGCGCGGCGAGCACCTGGCTCGTGGCCACGATGCCTCGGCGCGCGAGCGTGGGCATGCGCTGCGATGGATAGGGCAGGGTCCACTCGGGAGTGGCGGGTGCGAAGTCGTGCATGGTTCGTGGTCCCTTGGTTGGAGTAATCGTGCTCGATCCGGCGCGTGTGGTGGATGCTGGCGCCGTGCACGCGCCTGCAACGCCCGCAGCCGCCGTCACGGCTGCAGCGCCAAGGAATTCGCGTCGTGTCGCGTGGTCTCGCACGCGCTCAGGCTAGCGGGCGACGAAGCGACTCCAGTTCGGCGATTGCCTCGAGGTCCTTCGGGCGACCGGCTGCGCGCTTGAGCATGATGAGTCGATCGAGGCTCACGACGCGGCACGGATGGCCGAACACCTGCAGGAGTTCTGTGTGCGCCAGGAGCGAGTCGTAGGTTCCGCCACCGCTGTTGGCCAGCGCGGCCAGGATCGAAGGCAGTTGCGTCATGCCTGCGCTGCTTCCCGGGCTGCTCGCCCTGCACGCTGGAGTTCCTCCACGAGCCTGAGTGCATCGAGGTAGGTCGCAAAGCGTTGCTCGACGCTCATGGCCAGCCGCTCACGGATGAGCGTCATGTCGATGTCCCGCTTGTAGAGGGCGATGACGTCGTCCATCGAGTCATGACCATGGTCATGACTCCCGGGCGGGATCCGTTCGTTCATCGGCATGTCATGCAGCCTAGCGCGCCCCAACGAACAAGGCCGCCGCCCGTGGTGGGCAGCGGCCCGTGCATCAGTGCAGTTCACTCGCCTGACCAGAGGGCCGAGAGCGGGGCCGAGAGCAGGCTTGGATCGAAACGCACCGTCTCGCGGCCATCATGGAGGATGATGCCGCGAACGAATCGATCACCTGCAAGTTCGCGAAGTTCACGAAGCCCCCGGAAGTCGTCGCTCACGACGTTCTTGGCCGCCTTGACTTCGATGCCGACGATCCGGCCGGCGCGATCCTCCAGGACGAGGTCGACCTCGGCACCGGCCGCGGTCCTGAAGTGATGGAGGTTCGGTCGTAGGCGGCTCCATTCCCGCTGCTTCAGGAGTTCCATGGCGACGAAGTTCTCGAGCATGGCTCCTCGCGCGGAACCATCACGCTCCAGGCGCGTGGCATCTGCACCAATGAGATGGCAGGCGAGGCCGCTGTCGGCCACAAGCACCTTCGGGCTCTTCGCAAGGCGCTTCGCACGGTTCGTGGACCATGCCGGAATGAGCACGACCAGGAAGACGGCCTCGAGCAGCGTGATGTATCGGCGAGTGGTCGATTGGGCCATGCCCAATGAACGGGCGATGTCGGTGACGTTCAACAGCGTCCCGGCACGTGTCGAGAGCGCAGCGAGCAGCCGTGGCAGCTCCGTCAGGGCTTCGATCCCTGAGAGCTCGCGCACCTCGCGTCGCAAGGTCGTGTCGGCGTAGGCGGAGAACCATGCATCCCGACGTTCTGGATCGGAGCGGGCGGATGGCTCAGGGAACCCCCCGCGGATGATCCGTTCGATGAGCGGCAGGGCCCGTCGGGACTGGACGCTCCACCCGGGGACCGTCCGATCGAAGACACGGTCGATGAAACGGTCGAGCGTGCCTTCGATCTCGCCCTGCGAAAGTGGCCAGAGCAGAACCGTCTCGATGCGCCCGGCGAGGGACTCGGACAGTCTCGGCAGCATCATGACGTTGGCCGAGCCGGTCAGCAGGAACCGGCCGGGCCGGCGATCACGATCGACCGATGCCTTGATGGATCGGAAGAGTTCAGGAGCCCGCTGCACCTCATCGAGGGTGACCGCTCCCACCAAGGCATCGATGAAACCCTGCGGATCGCCAAGCGCTGCCGAGAGGATCGATCCGTCGTCCAGCGTGGCGTAGGTGCGCCCACGGCCCGCCATGGACTTGGCCAGCGTGGTCTTGCCGACCTGCCGTGCACCATGCAGGAGGACGACCGGCGTGTCGGAAAGGGCCTTGGCGAGCGGCACCTGGGCGTGACGGGCGTGCATCCGGGCACGATAGCCAACGGTGGTGGAAAATCCACCACTAACTGGTGGATTTTCCGTCGAGCCCCAACGAACAAGGCCGCCGCCCGTGGTGGGCAGCGGCCTTGGGGTTCGTGAGGGGCGAGGCGATCAGACGCCGACGGTCGCGGGATTCTTCGAGCCGCTCGTGCGGCCCGCGGCGATGCGGCGCTTGGCGTAGGCGATCGCGGCGTTGGCGGTCGAATCCTGCGTGCGGCTCTCCTCGAGCACGGCGAGCGTGGTTTCCTCGATCTTGGCGACCTTCTGGTCGACCATCGCCTCGGTGTAGCCGAGGTAGAGGCCGCCAAGGCGGATCAGCCCGCCGGCGTTGGCGACGAAGTCGGGCGAGTAGAGCACGCCCTTCTTCTTGATCGCGACGCCGTCGGCCGCCGGGTCGAGCAACTGGTTGTTGGCGGTGCCGCAGACGATGGCGCAGTTCAGGCCCGCGATCGTCTTGGCATCGAGCACGCCGCCGAGCGCGCACGGCGCCAGGATGTCGAGCTTCTCGGTGAAGAGGTTGCGGTCATTGCCCAGCGCCACGCAGCCGAGTTCCTCGACCGCGCGCTTCATGGTGGGGACATGCACGTCGGTCACGAGCACGGTCGCGCCCGCATCGCGCAGGAGCTTCGCGAGCTTGTAGCCGGTCGCGCCGCAGCCCTGAACGCCGACGGTCAGGTTGGCGAAGCTCACCGGCTTGCCGATGAACTTGAGGCAGGCCTTCATCGAGTTGAAGCAGCCCTGCGCGGTCCACGGGCTCGGGTCGCCGCCGCGGCTGACGGCCTCGCCGCCCATGATGTGCGGCGTCTCGCGCGCCATCCAGTCGCAGAACTGCGGGCTCACGCCGACATCCTCGGCGGCGATGTACTGGCCGTCGAAGGTGTTGACGAAGCGGCCCATCGCGCGGCCCTGGGCCTCGGTCGGCTGCTGGCCGGGCTCGTCAAGGATGATGACGCTCTTCGCGCCACCCATCGGCAGGTCGGCCGCGGCCGCCTTGTAGGTCATGCCCTCGGACAGACGCAGCACGTCGAACAGCGCTTCGTTGGTGCTGGCGTAGGCCCATCGGCGCGTGCCGCCGAGCGCGTTGCCGAGCACGGTGCTGTGGATGGCCACGATGGCCTTCAGGCCGCTGACGGGATCCTGGTGGAACGCCACGCGCTCGTGGCCCATCGTGTGCATCGTCTTGAGCAGGTCCATGGTGACTCCGTGGGGTGGTGGGGAAAGGCGGGGATCCTAGTGCGCGCTCGTCGCGGGATGAAACCGGTCAGGCGCCTGCACCGGTGCTGACCTTGACGCCGGCGAACACGCTGCCGGTGCCGAACTGCGGGATGTTCGACTGGTCGGGCTTCTTGCCGGTGCCGCGCACCGCCATGATCGGCGTGCGCTCGGGAAGCACGTAGTCGGCGTTGGGCAGGCTGTCCGCCCAGGCCAGCACGGCATCCGCGGCACGCTTCATGGTCGTGTCGCAGTTCTGGCGCAGCGCGCGGAGTTCCGCATCGAACTGCTCGCCCGCGAAGGCGATGAAGTGGTCGACGATCGCGGCCTCGTGCTCGAGCTCGCGGCCCTCGAGGCCGCGGCGCATGTTGCGCTCGAACTTCGACAGCGTGCACAGGCTGGCATGGATCCAGAGCGCACCCATCGCCAGGCGCGACTGGATGGTCTGCGCGGTGACGATGCCCTCCTCGTGCTCCTTGAACATCATCTTGACCTGGTGGCTGAACTCGCGGATGCGCATCATGCACTCGTCGAGGTGGCGCGCGATGCGCGGGTTCTGGCAGTTGAAGGACGGCATGCCGCGGCGGAAGCCCAGGAAGAGCTCCGAGCCAATCTGCATGGCGCTGCCGAGGTTCGAGAACGGGCGGTCCTTGATGCCCTTCATCCACTCGCCCAGCTGCTTGCCGCCGTAGGCCCAGATGAAGGAGTGCATGACCTCGTTCGCACCCTCGACGATGATGTTGATGCGGCTGTCGCGCCAGATGCGCTCGACCGAGTTCTCCGTCATGTACGACTCGCCGCCCATGATCTGCAGCGCATCGTTGACGGTGCGGTAGCCCATCTCGCTGCAGAACACCTTGCACATCGCGGTCTCGACCATGATGTCGTCGTCGTGGCGGTCGAGGAAGCCGGTGGTCATGTAGAGCATGGCGTCCATCGCGTAGACGTAGCCGGCCATGCGCGCGAGCTTCTCCTTGCAGAGGTCGAAGTCCGCCAGCGGACGGTCGAACTGGTGGCGGTACTTGGCCCACTTGAGCGCCTGCTCGTAGGCGTAGCCCGCGCCGCCGAGCATGCCTGCGCTGAGCGTGCAGCGGCCGTAGTTCAGGCAGGTCATGGCGATCTTGAAGCCCTGGCCTTCCTTCGCGAGCAGGTTCGTCGCGGGGACCTTCACGTTGGTCAGGCGGATGCGCGCCTGCCAGGTGCCGCGGATGCCGCACTTGGAGCGGTTGCGGCTGAAGATCTCGACGCCTTCCATGTCGGGGGTGCAGATCAGCGCCGTCACGACGTCCTTTTGCTTGCCGGTCTTCGGGTCGGTGACCTTCTGCTTGGCCATGACGGTGAAGAGGCCGCTCAGCGCGCCGCTGGTCGCCCACTTCTTCTCGCCGTTGAGCGTGTAGTACGTACCGTCGGCGGAGAGCTCGCAGCGAGTCTCCTGGCCGCCGGCGTCACAGCCCACGTTGGGCTCGCTCAGGCAGAACGCGCTGAGCGTGTCCTGCGCCATGCGGGGCAGGAAGCGCGCCTTCTGCTCCTCGGTGCCGAAGAGCATGACGGCCTTGCAGCCGATCGACTGGTGCGCGCTCACGAGCACCGCGGTCGAGCCGCAGCTGCGGCCGATGCGCTCGAGCGCGCGGTTGTAGCTGGTGATGCCGAAGCCGCCGCCGCCGAACTCCTTGGGCACCGTCATGCCGAGGACGCCCAGCGCGAAGAGGCGCTTGATCACCCAGTCGGGGATCTGCTGCTCCTGGTCGATCAGGTGCGAGGGGTGCTCGGTGCGCATGTAGCGGTCGAGCTCGGCGAGCAGCTGGTCGCAGCGTGCGGTCTCGTCGGCGCCTCCCTCGGGGTAGGGGAACATGAGTTCCTCGCGGAAGTTGCCCCAGAAGACGTTCTTGATCGCTCCCATCGTCGAGGGATCGGGCCCGAGCATTTCCTGGGCGGCCTCGATCTGCTTGCGGTCGCGTTCAGCGATGCCCTTCATGTCGGCAAGGTTGGTGGAGCTCATGGGGGGATCCTCTGGTGTGGTTCGTCGATGGAAACGGAACGGGCGACCCATCAGAGTCGCCCGCAGGCGTGGAAGTGTAGGGCGGTCGGTCCGGCGGGGGAAATCGCCGGCCAGCATCACTTCTTGAGGAAGGCCGCAAGCTTTTCGCGGGCCTGGGGCGTGTGGCGCAGCCCCACGAGCGTGTGGCGCTCGCGCTCGCACGCGGCGCTCCAGCCGTGATCGAGGCCAAACTGCACGAGGTCGCACACGGCGATCGCGGCAGGGGTCTGGGGCAGCTCGTTCCGGGCCTTTGCCAGCGCCTCCGCCACGCCCGGCAGCGCTGGCCCATGATCGCCGCGGATGCAGCGAATCGGGGACTGCTTGGTCTGGCCGCGCAACCACGCCACAGCAGTCGAACGGGCGGCCTCAGCCGACGGCGCCACGGCGTTGAAGAGGCAGGGGGGCAGCGCGTTGCTGGGGAACGTCTCGCCAGTGGCGGTCGCCTTGATCGCCGTCAGGGGATCGATGCGCGATGGGAGGCACTGGGTGCCACCCCATCCTGGGCAGATCCCCAATCCAGCCTCAGGGAGGCCGACCCGGTAGGGCTTCTCGCCCTCGACCGGCGCAACACCGATCAGGCCGTCGCAGTGCATGGCGATCTCAAGCCCGCCGCCCAGAGCAGCCTTGCCGATGATGGCCGCGCTGGGGCAGGGAAGCGCGGCGATGCGCCAAAAGGCGTCGGCGGCGCGCTTCAGGTACCCGTGCAGCGCGCTGTCGTCCATGGCGTCGATCTCGGCCAAGTCAGCACCAGCCACGAACACCCGCGCCGAGGCACTCTCAAGGATGAATCCGCTGAGATCTCGCATTGATTCGACTCGATCCATCGCGAAATGGATCTGATCGACGAGCCAGGTATCGAGCACAACCACCCCGCCACGAGGCTTGTCCGGGTTGATCTGCAGCGAAAGCGAGGCGATACCGCCACCAAGATCGTTGATATCCAGCGCAGATGTCGACATGATCGATGCTCCTTCGTGTGTTCTTTCTGGACAAGCGCGATCCGCGACCGATCGTGCTGGTAACTGTCGTGATTTCTGTCGAACAATCGACTCAGGATCCCCACAACTTCGCCAAGCGCTCTTGGGCTTCGCCGCCCTGGATGATTCTGGCGCTGATCTCGGCGGCCTCGCGGATGGCTGCGTCATCGTTCGACCCATCAAGGACCGAGAGCCATCGCTTGGTCTCACGGATCGCCAATGGGCCACCCTTGGCGAGGCCGGCCGCCAGAGCCATGGTGGTGGTTTCGAGTTGATCGAGCGGCACGCAGTGGCTGGCGATGCCCTTCGCGTGGCCCTCGGCGCCACTCATGGTGCCCCCAAGCAGAAGCATCGCGCGCGCCGGGCCGGCGCCGATCTTCTTGACGAGCCACGGTGCCACGACCGCGGGGCAGATGCCCAGGTCGACCTCGGGGTAGCCGACCTTCGCCTCGGGGTGCGTGACGCCGAAGTCGCAGACCACCATCAGGCCGCAGCCGCCGCCGATCGCCGCGCCCTGCACCTTGGCGATCGTGGGCATGGGCAGCTTGCGGATGGCGAGGCTGGTTTCGGCCAGCGCCCGCAGCATGTCGCCCATCGCGACCGGATCGGTCGCCACGGCCTTCAAGTCCATCCCTGCGCAGAAACTCTTGCCGTCGCCCTCGAGGATGACCACGCGCACATCCGAGCGCGACTGCAGCGCTTCGATCGTCGAGCGCAGTTGCGTGATGAGGTCCTTGGAGAGCGCGTTGCGAGCCTCGGGGCGGCGCATGCAGACGCGGGCGATGCCGTCGGTGACGTCGAGCGAGACAAGGGTGGACATGGCCGGGAGCGTAGCCGCGGCCGTGCGATCAGCGGCGATGCAGGAAGTAGCCGCACTCAGGGCATCGCTCGCTGAAGCCCGCCCGGTCGACGATGTGGCCGCAGCCGGGGCAGAGCCCTTGGTCGGCACGACCGGTCTCGAGGCGCGCACGGCGGCGCCAGAGGAAGAGCTGGACTGCGCGCACCATGAGCGCACCAAGCCAGCACACGACAAACGTCACAGGCCAGGCCACAAGCGTGATCGCCAGCAGCCTCCATGCCGACAGCCGTTCGATGAGCAGGTGGCCGGTGATCGCCAGCACGGGAGCGATGGCCAGGGAGCGCCACATCCACGCCAGCACCACGCTCTGCCAGTGGCTGCGCTGCATGGGCGCGGCATGATGCTGCAGGTCGTCGCGCCATCGGCGCCATCGGCGGCGCAGCTGCCACCACTCGATCCGCGGACGATGCACGAGCTTCGGGTCCATCAGGTTCGTTCCGACAGGATCATCGCCATTCGTGCCGCCCGCGCATCAGTGACTCGATTCACCGCGGCTTCTGCATGGCGGCCCACGTGGCTGCCAGCATGCTGCGTGATTCGTCGCTCGAGCCGGTCGCCATGCTCGCCGCGAGCGTGGCGTCGAGTGCTGCGAGGTCGCAGGAACCGTCGTGCGCATTCATCCAGCGCTTGATGCTGGCCACGGCCTTCGGTCCCTTGCCCAGGAGCTGGCGCGCCACGGCCAGGGCGCGGTCATCCAGCGCGGCCGGATCATCGACGATCTCATGCACCAGGCCCAGCGAGCGCGCTGCAGCTGCATCGAGCGGTTCTGGAGCGAGCGCCACCGTGCGTGCACCGCCGCCGGTGTGGCCACGCAGCGTGGGCAGGCTGATCGCCGGGCTCAGGCCGATGCGGTGCACGGGATACGCGAAGCGAGCGCCCGGCCCCGCGATCACGACATCGCATGCCGTGACGAGCGCGCAACCACCGGCGAGCGCGGGACCCTGCACGGCCGCGACCACCGGGCAGGGCATCGAACGCAGCGAGCGCACCGCAGCGGAGAGCCGTTGCAGGAAGGTTCCCATGGTCGATGGATCAGCCACGCATGCACCGAGGTCGAAACCGCTGCAGAACGCGCGGCCGGTCGCGGTCAGCAGCACGCACGACGCAGCAGGCCGGGCCCCCACTGCAGCGATCACGGCAGCGAGCGCCGCATCAAGTTCATCGAACATCGCTCGGCTGAGCGCGTTGCGACGGGCATCGTCGCACAGCGTGATCCGGTGCAGCGCACCGTCGTCGAGCACGTCATGGGAGATGAGCCGGTCCATGGCAGCATTGAACCCGATGCAGCTTCATGGCGCAGGTGCGCGGGTAGGCTCCGGCGATGCCCGAACGGGATGACGAGCCCACGACCGAGCCCACGACTGGCACGCCGGCCGAGGATGGTGTCGAACTCGAGGCCCCGGGCGAGCCGAGTGCCGAGGACCGTCGCGTGGAGGAGCTCATGCAGCACTCCATCGACGTGCCTGAGCTCGCCGATGCGGTCGAGGCGCAGGAACCCGCGGACGCCGCCGTCACGCTTGAGTCGCTGCGCGAGACCGAGGCGGTCGAGGTCCTTGCGGAGATGGATGTCGACGCCGCCGCCGAGGCGCTCGCCTACATGCAGACGCCGCTGGCGGTGAGCATGCTGCAGGACCTGATCGACGACGAACCCGCGCTGGCGGGCAAGTTCCTTGAGGAGATGGCTCCCGACGACGCGACGGACCTCTTGCAGGCCCTGCCGGTGCGTGACCGCGAGCGCCTGCTGGCCAGCATGGCTTCGGGGGAGGCGCGGCGGCTGCGTGAACTGATGGTCTACGCGCCCGACACCGCGGGCGGCATGATGACCACGCAGCACTTCAGCGTGCGCGAGGCCATGACGGTCGCCGAGGCCACGGAGTCGATCCGCCGCCATGACGGCGCGGAAATCCTCCAGCATGCGTTCGTCACCGATGCCAAGGGTCACCTGAAGGGCATCATCAGCCTGCGCCGGTTGCTCGTGGCCAAGCCCAGCGACCGCATCGCCGACATCTGCGAACGCACCGTCGATGCGATCGCACCCGACATCGACCGCGAGGAAGTCGCGCGCGAGTTCGAGCGCTACCGCTACGCGGCGCTGCCGGTCGTGGATGCGCACCATCGCCTGCTCGGCGTGGTGACCGTCGATGACGTGATCGACATCATCCGAGCCGAAGGCACCGAGGATGCCCAGCGCATGGTGGGGGCCGGTCGCGAGGAAGCGGTCTACTCCAGCGTCGGCGTCAAGTTCCGCGGGCGCTTCCCCTGGCTGCTCGTGAACCTCTTCACCAGCAGCATCGGAGCGCTGGTGGTGCTGCGCTACCAGGGCTTGATCGAGGAGATCGCGGTGCTCGCGGCGATGATGCCGCTCATCGCCAACCAATCAGGTAATGCCGGCCAGCAGAGCCTGGCGGTCACCCTGCGCGGCATCGTGCTCGACCAGATCCGTCCGCGACGTGCGCTGCCACACATCGTGCGTGAGACGAGCGTGGGCTTGGTCAATGGCATCATCTGTGGGGTGCTGGTGGGTGGCGCGGTGGCTGGCATTGAGCTTGCGCTCGGCCGACCCTGGCAGATCGGCGCGGTCATCGCGCTGAGCATGGCGTGCACGCTCATGATCGGGTGCCTGACCGGGAGCACGCTGCCCTTGCTCATGAAGCGCATGGGCGCGGATCCGGCGACGGCCAGCACGATCTTCCTCACCATGGTCACCGACACCATGTCGTTCCTCGTGTTCCTGGGGCTCGCGAGCGCGTTCTCGCACCTGATCGGGGCGAGCTGAGCCACCGTCGATGCGGGGTTGGGTGCCGTGAGGCTCGGCGCCGTCCTTCGCCGAGTGGAGTTCGCGAACCGATAACCACATCGCGCCATCCCGCGTTCATTGCAGGGGCGCGCCCACGGCCGTACCTTTGCATTTCCGCTGTTCGAACGACCATCCGAAGGGATCCAGACATGGCCATCCGCGCTTCGTTGCTGCACTCCGCCACCTTCTGCTCGAGCCTCGCCATGCTGGCGATCGCCCACGCGCAGGACACCGCACCGGCCGCCGATCCCTCGGCTGGTGACGAGGCCGCCGGCACGATCATGGGCCTGCCCTATGACGATCCCATCGTGCTTGCGGCGGGCATCGCCGTCGGTGCGATTGCGATCGCGATCATCGTGGGTGCCGTGCTCTGGATGCGTGGTGACAAGGATGATGGCGGCGACGCAGCGAAGGAAGGATCGTCGAAGCAGTCGGCCAAGTCGTCGAAGCAGTCGGCCAAGTCGTCGAAGCAGTCGGCCAAGTCGTCGAAGCAGCCCGCCGCAGCCGCCGGTGCGAAGCCTGGCCCTCGTGGCCCGGCTGGCGCGCGTCCTGCAAGCATGCCGATCACCACGCCGATGAGCGAGTCGGCGGCATCCTCGTCGATCGATCCGCTTGCCGATGACGATCTGAGTCCCGTCAAGCCCATGACCGGCGCGCCCATGACCAACGATGTGGAACTCGATCTGCCGGAGCTTGGCGATCTGGCTGACCTCGAAGCGGTCGAGGCGCCCAAGCCCATGGCCGCCGCGCCTGTTGAACCTGTGATTCCAGTTGCTCCTGCGATGCCAGTCGTGCCCGTTGCGCCGGCGGCGGTTGCACCGGTGATTCCTGCCGCTCCCATTCCGGTTGTGCCTGTGGCGCCGGTTCCTGCGGCCGTCGCTCCCGTCACGCCGATCCCCGTACAGGCCGCGTCTGCTCCAGTCCCGGCTCCTGTGCTGCCTCGCGCCGCTGCGCCGGCCACGTCGGCGATCCCCGCCGCGCCGATCATGATTCCGGTTGGTTCGAGCACTCCCACGACCTCGCCGGTCGCGGCCGCCGGGCCGATCACCGCGTCCAGCGTGGCGAAGGAATGGCGCCGTCATCGCAGCGAGAGCCTCTTCGCCTTCGCGAAGGGCCTGTACGAGCAGGCGCTGTCGACGCGTGGCTCCGATGGCCACCTGCAGCGCTCGGGACTCGTTCGACTTCTGGCCGAGCGCGGCCAGGCCGATGATCTGAAGCGCGCCGAGGAGCTCGTTGGCGTGGGCGGCGTCGCTGGTGATGCGATCGCGCTCCTGCGCGCCCGCGAACAGCGGTTCGACGAGGCCGAGACCGAACTCAACCGTCTCTCGCTGCACTCGGCCAACGAAGAGGTCCGGGCTGCCGCGCTCACGGCGTCGCAACTGCTCATCGCTGCCTACGAGAAGCGCGGTGATCACGCGAAGGTCGCCCACTTCGTGCACAAGATCGAGTGGGAACTCCTGCGCCGCGCCGAGGCTGGCATGGTCACCGATGGCGATGTCGAGCGCGCCGTCTCGCGCCTGCTCGCGGCTTCGCAGTGGCGCCCCGCGCTCACTGTTGCCATCGAATGGCATGGCTGGACCAAGCGCGATCCAGTCTGGAGCCGCACGGTGCTTCGCGCTGCGCAGGCCGTGCAGCCTCATTGCGCGAGCGATGCCGACCTCGCCACCAAGGCCGAGGCGATCCGCCGCGAGTCGCTGGATCTGGTCGAGGGCGAGGGCCTTGCGGACCTGGCGCGCGGCCTGCGCCTGGCTGCCACGCACGATGCCGACCTCGTCGGCATGGCGCGCACGCACCTCACGCGCGCGGTGTCGGGTTCCGACCGTGTGGACAGCGTGGCGCGTCCGTTCCTGGCGATCCTCGAGATCGGGCAGGGCAACCTCGAAGCCGCCGAGCAGCACGCCACGGCACGGACCGCGGGTGCGGCGCCGGGCCTTCCCGAACTGGCTCGCGGCATGCTTGAACTGGCACGCGGCCGCTTCGATCACGCTCGTCGCGAGTTCGCGGCGGCGATCGATGCGCTCTCGACGCAGAAGTTCTTCAACTTCCCCGATGCCGTGCGGGAGGCGATCAACGAGACCCGCCCGGCTCACGAAGCGCTCAAGGGACTCTGCGCCACCCACGTCGCGACGGGTGATGTGGCAGGCGCCCGACGTGCGCTCGATGAGCGCATGGTCGGCGGTCCTGACCGCGCGCTGATCGCGCAGGCGCTCGTCGACAGCGGCTTGAGCGCGGGCAAGGTCCACCTTGATGCCTTCCGCTTCCTGTATCCGCCAGCGGGCCAGACGAGCGCCGAGCCGGCGGTGCTTGCCAAGCTGTTCGAAGTCGGTTCTCGCGTGCTGCGCGATCCGTCCGGCTTCACCCAGGACGAACGCGACACCGTGCAGCGCATGCTCGAGGCGCTCACGCCGGGCGTCGAGCGCCCGCGCGGCCGCGGCCGCTTCTATGTCCGTCGCTACGCAGGCTCGGGCCATCCGCTCTTTGAGGTCGTGTGGCTCCCCTCGGACGACGATCCGGTACCTGCTCCGGTCGAGTGGAACCTGGTGGCGCACGGCGCCGATGGTTCGCGCGTGTCGCGGCTCTTCGAGCGTGGCGTCTTCACGCCCGAGTCGAAGCCGTACCTCGTCTCGGGCCGCGACAGCGAAGCACCCGACACCTTCGCCGGCGCGCGCACGGTGGCCCTGATCGATCCGCGGCAGATCGCGGTCGGCGCGGGCGACTGGAAGCTCGAGATCGGCTGCAACCGCAGCGATGATCGCGAGTCGATCGCCTTCCGCAGCGAGGGTCCGTCGCACGAGGAGATCCTCGGTGCGTTCGCCGATCACCGAGAACGCTTCGTCATGCTGCTCACCGGCCTGCTCAACCCCAAGGTCGGCAAGAAGCAGATGGCCGACGTGGCCCACGCGACCGCGCGTTCGTTCCCCTTCGATGTGCCCAGTGAACTCGATGCGTTCGCGGCCGACATCGAGCTGCGCCTGACCAACACGGCACCGCTGCTCAGCGAGATGGAACCTGCGGCGCTCGATGCGATGGCCGTGCGCCAAGCCGCCACCCTTGCAGCGGCGCCGTCCTACCTGCGCGCGCACATCGTCAGCTTGCTGCAGAGCCCCGTGGTCAGCGTGGCGATGCGGGCCGATGGCCTGCGTGGTGCGATTGGCCGCATCCAGGGCGTGACTGAGCACGCCGACGCCTGATCAGGGATCAGGTGTCGGTTTGACTGGAGTGTCAGGGCCGCCATCGACCGGCAGGCCGGCCTGCTGTTCCCAACTGTCCGGGAGCAGGTCGATGCCGAGCTTGCGGGCCGTCGTCACGGCCAGCGGCAAGAGCAGCGCGCTGCCGGGCACGACGGCGAAGAATGCGCCCAGCCCCGCCATCCGCAGCAGGTCACCGAATTGGCGGTTGGCACGGTCGATGTCAGCGCTCGCGGCATGGCCTCGCGCGGCCCGGCCGTAGATCTCCATCATCTCGCGGGTCTGAGCGCTCTCGGTCACCAGCATCGTGCGCAGGCGCTTGAACCCGGCCTCGAGTTCTGCGCGGGGGTGCCGCAGGACCGCAGGCACCAGATGCGACCAGTCGGGGCGGGGTTCCAGGGGCGAGGGGCTCGGGCCGAACATGTCCAGAGGGTACGGGGTCCGGGGGCGTGACTGACCAGGAATGTGGAACCAGGTTCTGGATCGCGGGCTCCAAGCGGGCATGCCCAACACCATCACGCCGGCCGAGGTCCATGAGCACTTGAGGTGCGGGAACTGCCTGCTGATCGATGTCCGCGAAGCCGACGAGCGCGCGAGCGAGGCGATCGCCGGCTCCATCCACCTTCCGCTCGGTCGCATCAAGGCAGGCGAGCTGCCACCGAAGGATCGACAGGTCATCCTGCACTGCAAGGGCGGCAAGCGCAGTGCGGAAGCCGCGTCGCTCGTGCCAGGCTCGCTCACGATGGTTGGGGGCATCGAGGCCTGGCGCGCCGCGGGGCTCCCCACGATCCGAATGCGTGCAAGCGGAGTGTCGGTGATGCGTCAGGTCCAGATCGTGATCGGAACCATCGTCGGGGCAGGCACTGCACTCGGCGCCTTCGTGTCGCCCTGGTTTCTCGTGGTACCGGCCTTCATGGGCGCGGGCCTGGTGTTCGCCGGCGCGACGGGCTTCTGTGGACTCGCGATCCTGTTGGCACGGCTTCCGTGGAACGCGCCGTGTCGGGGTGCATGCTCGCCGGAGTGCTGAGCCTTGCCAGTACTGCTGTGATCCGTGCCTTGATGGCAGCTCGGTCAGTGCCGATGAACAGCCGGTCGCACGATGCGCTGGCAAGGTCCAGTTCCCTGAAGACGCTCCTGCATCGATCGCACGCGACCGCACGGAGCTTGGGGGTCATGCGCCCGTCCTCGAGCGCCTGCAGTTTCAGCTGAAGGAGTTCCGCGCAGGTCTGGCGCTCATAGATCGGAGCCGGCGCCGCACGCAAGGGAAGGTGCGCCATCATGGCCTTGCGCAGCGCGAGCCGACCGCGGTGCAGCCGCGTCTTGAGCGTGGCCACACCGATCCCGAGCGCATGTGCCGCGTCATCGGCCTCGAGCCCCGCCACGTCCCGCAGGACCAGCGCTGCGCGCCACGGCGCAGGCAGCATGAGCATGGCCGTCCGCATCTGCGCGAGTGCCTCGCCATCGAGGATTCGGTCGATCGAGGCACTGCCGCGCCGATCCGGCAGATCGATCACCTGGCGATCACCGAAGGGCGATACGGCGGAGAAGGTCGGTGCCAGGCGCTGTCGACGCCGTCGCTTGGCGAGTCGCTTCAGGCCCATGCGCGTGACGATCGTGTGCAGCCACGTCGAGCGCGCGGCATCACCGCGGAACGTGTCCCATCGGCGCCAAGCCTGCACCAGCGCATCCTGCACGATGTCCTCGGCGTCGGCATCCGTCGCCGCGAACTGGCGTGCGACCGCCAGGGCCTGCGCCCCATGCGTGCGGACCAGGGCCTCGAGTCCCGATCGTCGGTCGTCCTTGCGCACGCCGCGCCCGTCAGGCATACGCCTTCACGCTGTCGCAGGTGCAGACGAGGTTGCGGTCGCCGTACGGATTGTCGACGCGGCTGACGGCCGGCCAGAACTTGTGGTCGCGCAGCCACGCTGCGGGCCACGCGGCCTGCTCGCGCGTGTATGGGCGGTTCCACGTGTCGGAGGCGACCACGGCCGCGGTGTGCGGCGCGTGCTTGAGCGGGTTCGAGTCGCGCGGCATGCGGCCTTCCTCGATCGCACGGATCTCCTCGCGGATCGAGATGAGCGCATCGCACAGCCGGTCGAGCTCGGGCTTCGATTCGCTCTCGGTGGGCTCGATCATGAGCATGCCGGGCTCCGGCCAGCTCATGGTGGGGGCGTGAAAGCCGTAGTCCATCAGGCGCTTGGCGATGTCATCGACCTTGATGCCGGCGCTCTTGTCGAACGCGTTGCAGTCGATGATGAACTCGTGCGCGCAGCGACCGTTCGCGTTCACGTAGCGCACGGGATAGTGCGATTCGAGGCGCTTGGCCATGTAGTTCGCCGCCAGGATCGACACCTGGGTGGCCAGCGTGAGGCCCGGGCCACCCATCATCGCGATGTACATCCAGCTGATCGGCAGGATGCTCGCGCTGCCGTACGGAGCGGCGCTGATCGGGCCGATCGCGTGCGCGCCGGCGCTGGTGGGATTCGACACCGGGTGACCCGGCAGGAAGGGCTTGAGCGTGTCGTTCACGCCGATCGGGCCCATGCCCGGTCCGCCGCCGCCGTGCGGGATGCAAAAGGTCTTGTGCAGGTTCAGGTGGCAGACATCGGCGCCGATGTCGCCGGGCCGCGTCAGGCCGACCTGCGCGTTCATGTTGGCGCCGTCCATGTAGACGAGGCCGCCATGCGCATGGATGAGCTCGCAGGTCTCGCGGACGTTCTCCTCGAAGACGCCGTGCGTGCTCGGGTACGTGATCATGACGGCCGCGAGGTTGGCCGCATGCTCGGTGGCTTTGGCCTTGAGGTCGGCCAGGTCGATCTCGCCGTTGGGCAGGCAGCCAACGGGAACCACGGTCATGCCCGCGACGACGGCGCTGGCGGGGTTCGTGCCGTGCGCGCTCTCGGGGATCAGGCAGACCGTGCGGTTGGCCTGGCCGCGGTGCTCGTGGTAGGCACGGATCACCATGAGGCCGGCGTACTCGCCTTGGCTGCCTGCGTTGGGCTGCAGGCTGACGGCGGTGAAGCCCGTCACTTCCTTGAGCCAGTCCTCGAGCTGGCGGAACATCGTGGCGTAGCCCTTCCACTGGTCGCTGGGCGCGAACGGATGGATGTTGCCGAACTCAGCCCAGGTCACGGGGACCATTTCGCTGGTCGCGTTGAGCTTCATCGTGCACGAGCCCAACGGGATCATGCTGTGGCAGAGCGAGAGGTCGCGGCTCTCGAGGCGCTTGATGTAGCGGAGCAGCTCGTGCTCGCTGTGGTAGCTGTTGAAGACGTCCTGCGTCATGAACGCATCGGTGCGCTGGAGCGTGGTCGGCAGGGCAGGCGATGCGGGCACCTCGAGCGCGGGCGTGGGCTTGCCCACGGCGGCAGCGAAGGCGCCGAGCAACGCCTCGAGCGATGCAGTCGTGATCGTCTCGTCGAGGGTGACGCCCACGGTGCCATCGGCGAAGTGACGCACGTTGATGCGGCGTGATGCGAGTGCCGAGGCAAAGCCACCCGGCGAGCCGGCCAGGCGCACGTGCAGCGTGTCGAACCACGTGTCGTTGAGGACCGTGTGGCCGAGCTTCGTCACGGCCGCGGCGAGCGTGGAGGTCGCGGCATGGACGCGGCCGGCGATGCGGCGCAAGCCATCGGGCCCGTGGTAGGTGCCGTACATGCCGGCCATGACGGCGAGCAGCACCTGCGCGGTGCAGATGTTGCTCGTGGCACGGTCGCGCTTGATGTGCTGTTCGCGCGTCTGGATCGCCATGCGCAGCGCGGGCGCACCGGTCGCATCGCGGCTGATGCCGATCAGGCGCCCCGGCATGCGGCGGACGTGCTCGGGCTTGGTGGCGATGAACGCTGCGTGCGGTCCGCCGAAGCCCATCGGGACGCCGAAGCGCTGGGCGCTGCCGACGGCGATGTCGGCGCCCCACTGGCCCGGGGGAACGAGCATGACGAGCGCCATCGGGTCGCAGCAGGCCACGACCTGCGCGCCGGCGGCATGCGCACGCTCGGCCACGCCGCGGAGCTCACGCACGGAGCCATCGGTTGCGGGGTACGCCAGCAGCGTGCCGCAGAACGGCTTGCCCGCGAAGTCGGCGGTCATCGGATCGCCCACGATGATCGTGATGCCAAGCCCGCTCGCACGGGTCTGGACGACCGCGATCGTCTGCGGGTGGCAGCCGGCATCGATGAAGAAGTGGTCGTGCGAGGGCGCGGCGATCGAGCGGCACATCGTCATCGCCTCGGCGGCGGCAGTGCCCTCGTCCAGGAGTGATGCACCCGCCAGCGGAAGGCCGGTGAGCTCGGTGATCATCGTCTGGAAGTTCAGCAGCGCTTCGAGCCGGCCCTGGGCGATCTCGGCCTGATAGGGGGTGTACGCGGTGTACCAGCCCGGGTTCTCGAGGATGTTGCGCTGGATCACGCCCGGAACGATCGTCCCCACGTAGCCCATCCCGATCCACGTCTGCCAGACCTGGTTCTGCTGGGCGATGCGGTGGAGGGCCGCCAGCGTCTCGGACTCGCCGCGCTCGGTCACGCCGAGGGTGTTGGTCGGGTCATCGATGCGCAGGGGCTGAGCCATGCGGATGCCGGCAGGGATTGCCTGAGCGCTCAGCTGGTCGAGCGACGCACAGCCGAGCGCGGTCAGCATGTCGACGATCTCGGGCTCGCTCGGTCCGACG
>JAGWXC010000157.1 GCA_018970045.1 Planctomycetota bacterium
GCGGGCGAACGTACGGCCGAGCAGCACCTCTGGCAGTTCGGCACGGAAGAGCAGTCGCCGGCATCGCGCGCCTTCACCGAGGGCTCGGCCTTGCGGGAAGAGCGCGCCAGCCGCACGCGGGATGAACTTCACGCGATGGTCGTGGCGCAGGTTGGCGACGAGGCAGCGGCCGTCGCCGCGGCGACGATCGACCAGTCCGCGGCCGAGGGGCAGGAGGTCGAGCTGGTCCTCGGCGAGGATCCGGAGGCACCGGAGGTCGACGATGTGCCCGCGGACTCGGTCGACGTCATGGGCATACCGAAGCGGGCGCGGCCCGCGCTGGCGCTTCTCGATCGGTTCATCGAGGTGTGCATGATTCCAGAGTCGCAGGCCGAGGGCATGCGCGCGTTGCTCGCCACGCACGAGTCGATCGTGTCGGCGATCGCGGAGGGTGAGCTCGCGGCGGTTCGTGGCCAGGAGCAGGTCGAACTCATGGAGCGCGTCAAGACGATGACGCTTGGCGAGGCCATGGCAGCCGTGGAAACGTACGCCGCACACGCCCGGGCAGCGGAAGCCAGGATCCTTGACGCCGATGATGCGTTCTGGACAGCGCTTGGTGAACTCGCCGGCGAGGCTTCGCCCGACTTCGCCCTGGCCATGCAGGTCAGTGCAGGTCTTGCGCCGACGGATCTTGAGTGGGCGGTCGTGACGAACCCGCTCCCCGCGGATCCCGTGCGCGTGGCGCTTGGATGCGCATCCGATGACGAGCAGCGGCGTTCGGTGCTTGCCGCCGCCGCTGCGGCCGAGGCATCGGAGGGCGCGTCGCGCTCTGACCTTGGCGACGTGCAAGCCAGCATGAGTTGTGACTGGCTTCGTGGATCGCTGCTGTGGCGGACGCGGGCTGATGTGAGCGATGAGGAGCGCGCATCCTTTGGCGAGGCCAGTCGCGCGCGTCACATCGAGCTGATGGATCGATACGGGAGGGCCATGGAACGGCGCGATGCACTGCGCGCATCGCTTGCGCTCGAGGTCGGGCGCATCGTCGGTGCGAAGGATCCCTGGCCGTTCCGCCGGGCGCTTGCGGCGCAGGCGGCGCCGAACGGATTCCGGGAGCGCCACCGGATCATGCCGGTCCTTGACGCCCTGCTTGCGCGGGCCGATCTGCCCGGCGGCGTGCGCGCCGACGTGCTCGGTCTGAGGGATGACCTTGAGCCTGAGCTCAAGCGCGCCGAGGAACGGCTCATCGAGTCGATGGATGCGCTCGTCGGCGACCAGCTCAAGGCGGAGGAATGGGTCGATCGATCGGCTCGCGCGCACGCCACGCTGTGGGTCTGGTGGTTGCGCGATGAAGTCGAGCGCCGATGCGCCGAGCGGCTGCGCCGCGTCGCGCCGGAATCGTTGCTTCCCGACTCGGCGCTGCGCCCGATCCGCGAGGTGGAGCGCGGTCGCTACGGGATGTAGCCTGCGGGCATGAATCTCGCGGCGGAGTTCCTGGGTACGGCCTTGCTGGTGCTGCTCGGCAATGGCGTGGTCGGCAACGTGATCCTCACGCGGACGAAGGGCCAGGTGCTCCCGTCGCAGCCGGGGGGCTTCTTCATCATCACGGTGGGTTGGGGGCTCGCGGTCTTCGTCGCTGCCTACTGCACGGCGTTCCTCGGCGGTCCGGCGCACCTGAACCCGGCGGTGAGCGTGGCGATGTCGGCCATGGGCATGGTCGCGCGTGATGACTGCGTGCGCCTGTGCCTTGCCCAGATGACCGGCGGCATGTTCGGTGCGTTCCTCGTGTGGCTGCTCTACCTGCCGCACTGGCGGCTGACGGAGGACCCGCGCATCAAGCTGGCCGCCTTTTGCAACGCGCCCGCGGTGCGTGCGCCCGCGAGCAATCTGCTGGTCGAAGTGATCGCGGCCGCGGTGCTCGTGTTCGGGATCCTCTGCCTCAAGGAAGCGCAAGGCACCATGGACGATGGCCGCGTGATCTCGCTGGACTTCGGCGCGATGGGCGCGCTGCCTGTGGGGCTCCTCGTCTTCGCGGTCGGCATCTGCCTCGGCGGGCCGACCGGCTACGCCGTGAACCCTGCCCGCGACCTCGCCCCGCGCGTCATGCATGCGCTGCTGCCGATTCCCGGCAAGGGGCCGAGCGATTGGGGCTATGCATGGATTCCGGTCGCGGGTTCGATCGGTGGTGCGCTCGTGGCCGTCGCGATCTTCGAGGCCATTGCGCCCGTAGGGGGATGAACATGCGTCACAAGATTCCGTCGAGGCCGCACGGTTGGATGACCCTTGGCGGCGGGATGCTGTCGCTCGCCGTGCAGGCTGGCCAAGCGCCGCCCGCCAGTGCGCCGAAGGTCCAGGAGCCCACGGCGGCCGCAGCGCAGCAGCAGCTTCCCTTCCCGCTGCGTTTCGGCGCACGCAGCGAGTGGCTCGCGCAGAAGCAGGCTGTGCTCAACCAAGTCGTCCTGGTGCCCGATGGTGCGACGTTCCTCGATGAGATCCGGCAGTGGACGATCGATCGCCGCTGGCCCGTACTGATCGAGGACGATCACTTCACGCCGCTTTTCCTGCAATCGTTCGCGCCTGAGCGCGTGTTCCGTCGCCCTTCGGTCGGTGTGATGCCGGCCATCGAGGCACGAGCTGCAGCGATCGAGGGCGCCGCGGTGCATGCATGGCTGCCGGGTGCGGCCTCGATGAAGGAAGCGCTGGCAGGGCGCGGGGTGCCGTCCGTCGGGGTGGTGCTCTATGACCCGGCAGATGCGGCATGGCCTGCAGCGCTCGCGCTTGCTGCGGGTCGCGGCCAGGTTCTGGCGCCACTGCCAGGCAGCTGGGGTGCACCCAATGATCAGCTCGCCCCTGATCGCACGACGGCTCTTGGCGATGCGGTGCGCGATGCGGTGGCGGCCACGGGCCTGGCGTGGAATGGGTTGGGTGACGAGGTCGATGCCGTCACGATCTGCCGTTCGATGGCAGGCAAGGGCACGCCGGGTGAGCGCATCGAGTTCGCGTCGCCGTTCGGGCCGGCGCGACGCAACGAACCGATCGCCACGACTGATGCGCTCTGCCGCATTGCCGATGGCCGCACGCCGCGTCGATGGGCGATCGCGGGCTGGATCTTCGGGTCCGAGGTTCGAAGCGCGTACACCGCGATGTGCTCGCTCTTTCTGGTGCAGAAGACCGCGTGGCTGAACGACTGCGTGGCGTATCCATCCAACCCTGGAGCACGGCTGTACGAGGTCCGTGAAGCGACGGATGTGCTCGCGAAGTCGGGCTTCGCGGCGGAAACGATCCGCTTCTCGCCCGGCGGTGTGGCGGCATGGCGCCAGCGTGCTGCCGCGGGGTGGTCGCCGGACCTGCAGTTCATCAACTCCATGGGCAACATGGATACGTTCACGATCCTCCAGGACCATGATGCAAAGGTTCGCGAGATTCCCGCGATCGGCAGGCCGATGGGCCTGCACATGATCCACTCGTTCAGCCTTGCGGCGCCGGAGTCGCCGATCTGCGTGGGTGCACGATGGCTCGACCATGGCGTGTTCGCGTATGTGGGCTCGGTGCACGAGCCGATGCTGACTGCGTTCGTGCCGCCGGCGCTTGTCGCCCAGCGCCTGTCGGCCGGTGTGCCGTTGCTGGTCGCGGGGCGATGGCTCGAGGGCGAGGGCGACCGTTGCTGGCGCGTGCAGACGATCGGCGATCCGTTGTGGACACCGTCGCCCGGCCTGCTGCGTGGGGCGCTCCTGCCCGCGCAGCCGCGCGATGGCCTCTTCGATCTGAAGCCTGCGGCGATCGAGGCGGTCAAGGCCATGGATGCGGCACCGACGGCTGCGAGTGCCCTGGCGGCGATGCGTGACATGAGCCGCCTGGCCCGGCCCCAACTGGTTGGCACGGTCTGGACCAACGCCATGAAGGCCGGCGTGGCGAAGGAGTCCGCGCCCACCGCGCTGATGCCGCTCTTCCTCTGGCGGAACCTGGATGCCGTGGCCCAGGCGATCGAGCTCATCGAGCAACCTTCGCTCAGTCAGCTCGATCTCATGTGGTCCCTCGCGGCCGCGCCGCTCGATGCAGGCCAAGTCGCCAACCGAGCCACCATCGAAACGCTCGTGCGTCATCCGCGCGTGCCACGGGCGTGGCTTGACATGACGACCGTGCGCGCCAACGCGATCCGTGTGCTGGGCAACGATGCGTACGTGGCCCTGAACCGGGCCGTGCTGCTCTCGCTCGATGCCGATGAGCGAGCGGGCGTGCTTGAGAACCTGAAGTGAGCCGCGAACGCACCGGGCCCGACACGGCGGCCGATGTCACTTGGGCAGGCCGTCGAGGATCCGCGCCTTCACGTCCTGCGGCGTGAAATCGAATCGCTCACGGCAGGCATCGTCGCCGATCGCGCATTCCACCGTGCGCTCGGTGAGCGCGACCAGTCCGGGGAAGGCAGGGTGCAGCCGATCGCGCTGCATGACCGGGCCCTGCTTCACAGGATCCCACTGCACGGAGCCCACGCGAATGGGCTCGCCCGAGCGCGTCTCGTCCGTCACGCTGGACAGGCTGAGCAAGCGCACGAGTGCCTTGCCCTTGGCCCATGCCGCGAGCCGATCGTTGAGCCGCTTGAGCGTGGCCTCCTCGGGCAGTTGCATCGCCGCCATCATGCGGCCCTTCGAGGCTCGCATGTCGGGCAAGTTGCCGATGACCAGGGGGATGCCGGCGGTGACGACCCGATCAAGCTGGGTGAGGCCGAGCTCGAAGAGCGATGCACGATCATCCTCCGAAGCGATCGGGGTCTTGCCGATGCCGCCGCCGCCGTACGCGTACCAGAAGAGAAAGTCAGCGCCGAGGACGAGGGTCGGCTTCGTCTCGAGCGCACGCGTGATGGCATCCTCGCCACGCACCACGGGATCGCTGAAGAACATGCCCGTGGCGTAGTGCGCGACGAGTTCGGTGGTGCCGGGCCTGGCCGCGGCAAGCAGCACGTCACGCATGTCGACGAGCTCGGCCTTGAACGGGGTGGCGCTGCCGTTGCTCACGGCCACGCCGAACCCGTCGCTGGCGCTTGCCCCGATGACGGCGATGCGTCTGGTGACCGATGGATTGAATGGTGCGGAAGCAGAGTCCGCTGCAAGGGTGGCCGCCGCGGGGGCGGGCTGCCCGTCGGCACGCAGCGTGCGCGCGGATGCAGCCCCGACCATGACGACGGCCAAGCACGCGCTCCAGCAGAGCGTGCGCGGGAACCAAGGATGCGACGGGCTCATGAACACATCGCCATCCTACGCATGCGGCATCCCGCGGCAGCGAGCTTTCGTTCGGCTTCGTGCCGCGTCTGGCACCCGCGCTCGTCCTCGTCCTCCCCATCACTCGGGTCCCTGACGTGTCGATGCGCCGCAAGTCCTGCATTCTTGACCCCCGAATGTGACTTCGGAGTGATGTGAACGAGGAGTTTTTTGCGCGATGACGTTCGCGGTGGGATTTCACGCTCGTCCTGTCGCGACCTCGGGTTCCGGCTGCGCGGACGCGCGCGCTGCACCCGGCTCCGCGCGCGCTCCTCCTACGTCGCTCGGC
>JAGWXC010000158.1 GCA_018970045.1 Planctomycetota bacterium
AGATGTCGCGCTGGGGGATGTACGCCTCGGGCTGGTAGTAGTCGTAGTAGCTGACGAAGTAGCTCACCGCGTTGCGCGGGAAGAGCTGGCGCATCTCCTCGTAGAGCTGCGCCGCGAGCGTCTTGTTGTGGCTCATGATCAGCGTCGGGCGCTGCGAACGCGCGATCACGTTGGCCATGGTGAAGGTCTTGCCGGTGCCGGTGGCCCCCAGCAGGGTCTGGAACCGGTCGCCGGCCTCAAGCCCGCGCAGCAGCTGCTCGATCGCCTCCGGCTGGTCGCCGGTCGGCGCGAACGGGCTCACGAGCTCGAAGCGGCGCTCCATGCGGGCAAGGGTACGCCGCTGGGGCTCACGCGCCCCGTGCCGCCGCCAGCAGTTCGCGCGCGGGGCGACGCATGAGGTGCACCCCGGCCGGCGTCGCGGCCAGCGCCGTCAGCACGAGCAGCACGAGGCAGCCGATCGCCAAGGGCAGGGGCGAGAGCGTGACCTTCAGATCGAGCCCCGCGAGGTCGTGGTAGAGCCGCGTGGCCATCCACGCCAGATGGATGCCCAGCCCGAAGCCGCTCACGATGGCGGCGAGCGCGATCGCCAGCACTTCGCCGAGGATCACGCGCAACAGCAGTGACGGCGTGGCGCCCACCGCTCGAAGCACGCCGAATTCCTGGCGCCGCGCGGCGATGCCCGCCACGACGACGTTGCCCACCGCGAAGCACGCCAGCATCATGGCACCCAGGGCGATCCCCGCGCTCAGCGCGAGCATCATGTTGCCGATCTCGAGCACGGCGCGCCGGATCGTGCGACCGCTGGCGAAACTCGAGCCGGGGACCTGGTCCTCGAGCTGGGTGGCGATCGCCTTCTCGCCCGCGTCGTCAAGGTCGGGCGGCATGCTGAACTGCATGATGACCGCCTCGCGGTTGCCGAAGTCGCGCGCCACGACATCGAAGTCCATGAAGACGCACGACACGGCATGCTCCATGTACATCGAGCGGATGCCGAAGAACTGCGTGGCCAGGTCGAGGCCTGCGGATCCCACCACGCCCACGATCGTGAACCCGCGCTTCTCTTCGCGCGCGCCCAGGAACACGCGGTCGCCGACATCGAGCCCCCGAGCCGTCAGGAACTCCTCGGCCACCAGCACGCCCGAGCCATCCTGCAGCGCCGGCAGCGCCGCCTCGGGGGTGCCTCGGATCCAGTCGATGCGGTTCTGCCGGAAGAACGCCTCGGGCTGGAAGCCGATGCAGACGACGTTGGGCGGCGAGATCGCCTTGAGCCCCAGCACCGTCTCGTCGCTCGTGCCGTCCTTGCGCTCGAAGCCACGCACCCGGATCGGCATGTAGCCCACGCTCACGGCGTTGATCACGCCGGGGATCGCACGCACCCGCTCCTGTTCCTCCGGCGTGAAGCCGGCGGTCTTGAACACGAAGGCATCCGCGAACTGCACGCGCTCGGTCAGGTTGCGCACGAGCGCCTCGCTGTCGGAGCGCGTGCCGACCATCAGCGACACGCCCATCATGAGCGCGCCGGCCGTCAGGCCGAAACGGATCGGGCTGGCGCGGAGGCTCCCTGACAGCAGGCCCTGCGGGACGCGCAGCGCGCGCTCGATCAGCGCACCTGACCAGGGCGCCATGGCCGCGAGGATCGGCACGGACAGCAGGAACCAGCCCACGTGGATCAAGGGCAGGCCGACCAAGGCCCATGCCCAGAAGCGCGGCTCGACGTCGGGAATCAGCAGCAGCACGAGCTGGATCGCGATGCACACCGCGCCCAATCCGCCCAGCGCCCACGGGAGTGATCCGCTGACGGCCCGCGCGCGGACGGTGAGCGCCATGAGCGGCGACACGCGTGAGGCGGCCGTTGCCGGCCAGAGCGCACCGAGCAAGCCGCTCATGAGTGCTCCACCCAGGCTCAGCATGATGCCGAGCGGGGCCACCGAGAGCCCGGCAGGCACGAGTTCCTTGAAGTGCTCGGCCAGGCCCCAGGCCACACCGATCCCCAGCGGCGCACCGAGCACGCCACCGAGTCCGCCGATCACGGCGCCGACGATGAGCTGCCCGAGGAAGAGGTCGCGGCGCTCGGCGCCGATGCACCGCGCGATCGCCATCTCGCGCACCTGCTCGCTCACGGCCACCGTCATGCCCGTCGCCACGATGAACGCGCACGACATGAACGCGATCATCGTTGCGATCAGCAGTCCCAGGTTCGCTGCCTCAAGCTGCCTGGTGAAGCCAGCCGTCGCCAGCTCCGCGGGCTCGAGCACCAGGGGATCCTCGAAGGCGCCCTTGTGCTCGTCGATCCACGCCTGGGCCTTCAGGCCTCGTTCGAGCTTGATCGCGATGCGGCTGACCTCGGGATCCTGTCCCTGCGCCATGGCGAGCGTGCGGCGCGCGACCTGCGCGAGCGGTCGCTGCAGCGCGCCCAGCACCGGCCGTTCATAGATCCCCGTGATCGTGAGCCGCACGGGTTCGCCGAAGCGCTGCACGTCGACCTGCGTCCCGGGTTCCGCGCCGAGCATCTCGGCGGCCAGCGGATCCACGATGATCTCGTCGTCGCGCTCGGGCCGGCGGCCGGCGACCATCGTGATCTCGCGGAGCCGCAGATCCTCGACCAGGTCATCGCCGCGCGCCTGCACGGTGGCGCGCTTGGCCCGGCCGAACTCGTCCTTCGCGCCGTCGGCCCGCACGAGCGTGAGCGATCCGTCGAGGCGGCCGGCCGCATGCTGCACGCCAGGCAGGGCTCGCACGGTCTCGAGCGCGTCGTCGCCGAAGTCCTCGCCGTAGCGCTGCACGAGCCGGGCATCCGCATCACCCACGAGCTTGCGCAGGCGCACTTCGACGTTGGACTGTGCCGTGGCGATCGCGCACGACACCGCCGTGACGAGCGCCGCGCTCAGCGCGACGGCCGTCACCAGCAGGGCGGTGCGACCGCGCCTACCGGCCAGCGCTTGCCGCGCGAAGGACCAGCTCGGATGGAGTGAGGCCATAGGATTCGAATCGCCCGGCGACGGCTCCGTCGCGCAGCACGAAGGTCTCGACGCAGTTGCTCGCCGCGACAGGCTCGTGGGTCACCACGACCACGGTCATCTGGCGCCGCGAGGCGACCTCGCGGAGGATCGTCCACAACCGATCCGCGCTCGCGCTGTCGAGGTTGCCCGTGGGTTCGTCCGCCAGCAGCACACCCGGCTCGAAGAGCAGTGCCCGCGCGATGGCGACCCGTTGCTGCTCGCCGCCACTCATGGCTTCGGGGCGGTGATCGGCGCGCGCGCCGAGGCCAAGCTCCTCCAGCAGGGCCAGGCCGCGAGCCTCCAGGTCCGCGCGCGGGCGCCCGTCGAGCACGCCGGGGAGGATGACGTTGCCCAGCGCATCGAGCGTCGGCAGCAGGTTGAACTGCTGGAACACGATCCCGATCGCGCGCCGCCGGAAGAGCGTGAGCGCGGACTCGTCCATGGATTCCAACCGATGACCCGCCACGGTGATCGAGCCTGAATCAGGCCGATCAAGTCCACCGAGCAGGTGCAGCAGCGTGCTCTTGCCGCTGCCGCTCGCGCCCATGATCCCGTAGAAGCCCGGTCCATCGATCTGCAGATCGACGCCGCGCAGCGCTTGCACCGCACGCCGACCCTGACGGTAGCTCTTGACCACGCGGGACAGCGAGATCCCGACCGAGCCCGTGCTCGGGGCGGGGGACTGCATCGATGCGGTCGTGGCTTCAGCCGACGGGGTGCTTGGCGTCATAGGTCGCGCTGTCCATCAGGCGGTCCAGCGCCGACGTGTCGGACACCTTGAGCTTCACCAGCCAGCCCTTGCCGAACGGGTCGGAGTTCAGGAGCGACGGGTCGCTCGTGGCGGCGGCGTTGACCTCGACGATCGTGCCGGCGAGCGCCGAATAGATGTCGCTGGTCGTCTTGACCGACTCGACTTCACCGAGGCTTGCGCCGCTCGACACGGCGGTGCCGGCGGGCTTCATGCCCACGTAGGTGATGTCGGTCAATTCGTTGGCGGCGAACTGCGTGATGCCCACCGTCACGGTGTCGCCCTCGGCGTGGAACCATTCGTGCGAGTCGGTGTAGCGGCAGTTCGATGGGCTGGACATGATGACTCCTGGGTCTCCGTGGGAAGTGGGTCCGTAAGCATAGCGCGGCACCTTGCTAGACTCCGGCCGGGATCCACGAGCCGTGCACGTCCAGACCATCCTCACGATCAACGCAGCCTGCATCGCGCCGGGAAAGGTCCAGAAGGGGCCGGCTCCCGCCGACCTGCTGGATGTGCCGCGATTTGCCTCGGAACATCTTGGTCTCCGAGGCATGAACTTGCCGGCGGCCATGCTGCGCGGCAAGACCCGTTCCGACCTCGAGAAGCTCCGCGACCGCGCCGACAAGGCGGGCTGCCCGATCCTCGTGCTGGTGGATGACCTGCCGCTCGATTTCCTTCGCGACACGGCGTCCTGCGGCGACCGACTCTTCGCGTTCGCCGGGGCGGCGCAGTCGCTCGGGTGCAACTCCGTGGGCATGACCCCAACCGGCATCGGTTCGATCGATGCGATCGAGCGGTACGGCAAGGCGATCAAGCAATCGATGCAGCGCATCGAGCGCATGGATGTGAACACGCTCCTGCGTCCCTCGGATCCCGTGCTCGCCGATGCCGCGAACTACGCGGAACTCATCAAGAAGGTCGGCGGGTTCCGCATCGGCGCGCTGCCCAGCTTTGCCTATGCGCATGGTTCGGGCGACCTGCAGGGCGCGCTGCGTCGCGTGGCGCCCTACGCGAGCGCCGCCATCGAAGCCACCGTCAAGACCTTCACGCGCGCGGGAACCCACAAGGAGTGGGACCTCGCCGACGCGATCAGCGCGATCCAGTCGGTGGGCTACGGCAACACGCTGTGCATCGATTACGTGGGCACGGCCGATCCGGTCGCGCCGATCGAGAAGGCCGTGGCGCTCATCACCGAACTTCTCGCCGAGAAGGACGCCGATGACGAGGAGGATGATCCCGTCGCAGCCGTCGGAGGCGACGAGGAATGATCGACGGGGTCGTCATCACGATCGACGGCCCGGCCGGAACCGGCAAGAGTTCGGTTGCCTCCATGCTCGCGGCGCGGCTCGGCCTCGACATGCTCGATACCGGCGCCATGTACCGCGCCCTCACCTTGCAAGCCCTGTCGCACGGCGTGTCCACCCAGGATGCCGAAGCGGTCGACCGCGTGACCCACGACTGCGTCGTGGACTTCGATTTCGCGGTCAATCCGCCGCGGGTCCTCCTCGATGGCCGCGACGTCAGTACCGCCATCCGTTCGCAGACGGTCACGGAGCATGTCTCGCACGTGGCGGCGCACCGGGCCGTGCGCGAGCGCCTCGTGCTGGCGCAGCGCCGCATCGCCACGGCGCACCCATGGCTCGTCACGGAGGGCCGTGACCAAGGCAGCGTCGTCTTCCCGCATGCACCGGTGCGCATCTACCTCGACGCCCGCCCTGAGGT
>JAGWXC010000159.1 GCA_018970045.1 Planctomycetota bacterium
AGCCTGCGCGCCTCGGCCGATCCGGGCTTCGCGGCGCGAGCGTCGACCATGAGCGACTGGCCGATGGCCGTGCGGCACCAGTGGCGAGCGGGCGTCTCGGTGCGAACGAGCATGTCCGCGAGTGCATCGCGCGCGCGCTGCCGCGTGCTCGATGCGTCGGCGAGGGCATCGATCCATTGCTCGAGCACCAGCCGCTCGCGACGCATGACGTCGTCCTTGGCGGCTCCTCGCGGGGTTTTCGGCAGTGCCTTCGCCGCCACGCCTGCCTGACGGGCCGCGACTTCACGCAGGAGCGCGCACCACGCCGCCGTCCGCGGCGCGGCGGTCGGCGCACCATCGAAGGCGGCCCAGGCTTCGCGAGCTTCCTTTGGGTCGGTGTACGCAGGGCACAGATCGGCAGGCCACGCCGCGCTCGCGTCATCGGACGAAAGATCGTTCGCCCTGATCAACGCGAGGGACGCCGCCGTCGCTCGGCCGCAGGCCTGCAGGGATCGAGCCCACTGCAGCCACGCGGACGGCACGCACTCGCCGCGAGCACCGGCCAACAGCGTGGTCGCACGCTCAAACGCCTCGGCCGCGAGTGCCGCATCGCCACGTGCCAGCCGCTGCTCGCCGCGACGGGCCGCATCGCCAGCTTCGATCCAGGTCGACCACGCTGGATCAGCGGGCGCAATCGCCCGGACGTCCGTCCACGCCAGAGTGATGTTGGCCTTGCCTCCCTCGAGCACGATGACGATGCCACACGCATCGGCCCGCGACACGGTGCCGCGCACCGGCGCGCCGCCCCACGGCGTGCATTCGATCGCGTCGGCGGCGAGCATCGCTGCCGCAAGCACCATGGGCACGGGTGCCATCACGGCGGACCCTCGGGCACGAAAGTGAAACTGCCCCCGCTCACGGCGGCCACACGCTGGAGCTGCACCTTGCCGGCGTCGCTCCCGAGCGCAATGCAGTGGATGACGGCGGGCCGCCCCGAGGCGTTCAGCGCCAGGATCGCATCGACTTCCTCGGGATTGATCTCACCGTCGCTGAGGAAGTACACGAGATCCGGCCGCTCACCCTGTCCGAACGCGCGGCGGAACGCGCCGATCGGCGACGTGTCGCCGGATGGGCGCATGCCGGCGAGGAAGGCCACGAAGTCATCGCGCGAGGCGCCGCGCAGGCGGGTGAACGCATCGAAGCCCGGCGGCGAGATGACGGTCGTGTCGTAGAAGAGCACGCACGCCTTGGCGTAGTCGGGCAGGCCCCACACGGCCGCCGTGACTTCGGCCCGCGCCCGATCCATGCGCTGGCCGCGGGACATCGAGCCGCTCTTGTCCACGATGAACGCCACGCGGCGACCAGTCCCCTGCACACCGAAGAACGTGGTCCCGCCCCCACCGCCGCCGCCGAACCCATCACCGCCGCCACCGCCAGCGCCCGTGCCGGTTCCGGTCCCGAATCCGCTCTCGATCGGGACCGGCGAGCCCTGGGTCGGCAGTGGCATCGCCTCAGCACTCATGGGCTCGGCTGCACCGGAGGACTGGAGCGCCGGCATGTCATCAGCCAACTCGGTCGACGGCTCCGCAGGACGCTCCAGAGGCGTGGGCGCGGCGAGCACGACGTCGAACACCTCGAACTCCGGCTCAGTCGGGACGGGACGAAGGATCGGGATCAGCGCCAGCACGCCGACGAGCAGCAGATGGAACGGCACGCTGAAGGCGACCCCGAGCAGGATGGCGCGCAACAGCCGGGGCGCACGCACGGTTGGCGCGCCGCTCTCCTGCCGTGCTCCTGCAGCCGACTGCACGCGCTTCCTCCTCGTCCGTTGGACATGGAGGATTGTAGTACGCTCCGATCGGATCCCCACCCATGGCGAGCCCCTACAAGCGCATCCTCCTGAAGATCAGCGGCGAGTCGTTGGCCGAGCAAGGCCAGTTCGGGATCTCGCCGAGCGAACTCGCGGTCATCGCCTCCGAGATCGCCGCGGCCAAGCAGTCCGCGACCTTCGATCTGGCCGTCGTCGTCGGCGGCGGCAACATCATCCGGGGCGCGAAGCTCGCCGCCGCGGGCAAGTTCGACCAAAGCACCGCCGACTACATGGGCATGCTGGGCACCGTCATCAACGGCTTGGCGCTCAAGGAAGCCCTTGCCGCGGTCGGCGTCGAGAGCCGCGTCATGAGCGCGATCCTGCTGCCCTCGGTGGCCGAGTCGTTCATCCGCCCCCGGGCGCTCCGCCACTTCGAGAAGGGCCGCGTGGTCATCCTGACTGCGGGCACGGGCAACCCGTACTTCACCACCGACACCTGCGCGAGCCTGCGCGCCATCGAACTCAACGCCGATGTGCTGCTCAAGGCCACGAAGGTCGATGGCGTCTACACCGCCGATCCGCGCAAGGACCCATCCGCCCGGCGCTACGAATCCCTGACCTTCGGCGAAGCCGTCGAGAAGCAGCTCGGCGTGATGGACCTCACGGCGCTGACCATGTGCATGGAGCACAAGCTGCCCCTGATCGTCTTCGACTACAAGGTGCCCGGCAACATCACGCGCGCGGTGCGCGGCGAGCCGATCGGCACGCTGGTCAGGGCCTAGCGCCACGGCCTGATCCGACGGATCACCACCAAGGACCACGAGGAACACCATGGATCTGGACACCATCCTGCTCGAGTGCGAGGAACGCATGCAGAAGTCGGTGGACTACCTGCAGCGCGAACTGCGCGGCCTCCGCACCGGCCGGGCCAGCACGGCCCTGCTCGAATACGTGAAGGTCGAGTACTACGGCAGCATGACCGACCTGCGCGAGCTGGCGGCGATCAGCGTGCCCGAAGCGTCGCAGCTGCTCTGCAAGCCCTTCGATCCCAGCGCGAAGGCCGCGATCATCCGTGCGATCGAGACGAGCGGCCTGGGCCTCAATCCGCAGGCCGAGGGCAACCAGATCCGCATCAACGTGCCGCCGCCGTCGGCCGACCGCCGCAAGCAGCTCGCCAGCCAGGTGAAGAAGCTCGCCGAGGAGTCGCGCGTGTCGATCCGCAACGAACGCCGCGACGCGAACAAGGCGATCGACCTCGCGAAGGCCGATCCCAAGGTCAAGGTCAGCGAGGACCAGGCCAAGGGCGCCAAGGAATCCGTCGACGACCTGACCAAGCAGTACACCACGCGCATCGACGAGATGGCCGCGAAGAAGGTCGCGGAAATCGAGGAGATCTGAGCGTCATGCGGATGCCGACCGGCCATCCGCCCATCCACCTCCGGGAGGCCTGAGCATGCGCTGCCCGAATCCCGACTGCACCGCCCTCGATACGAACGTCGTCGACAGCCGTCCGGCCGAGGAAGGCGGCGCGGTCCGGCGGCGCCGCGAATGCAAGGCCTGCGGCCGGCGCTTCACCACCTTCGAGCGCATCGAGCGCGCCGAACGGCTCATGGTGATCAAGCGCGATGGCTCGCGCGTGGCCTTCGATGGCGAGCGCGTGCTCGCGGGCATCCAGCGCGCGTGCTCCAAGCGGCCGATCGAGGCGGCGATCATGGAACGGATCGCCACGCAGGTCGAGGACGAACTGCACCGGCGATTCACCCGCGAAGTCGACAGCGCCGAGATCGGCCGATCCGTCGCCGTCAGGCTGCGGGAAGTGGACCCGGTCGCGTACATCCGCTACGCAAGCGTCTACTACGCCTTCCGATCCGTCGAGGACTTCGCCGCCGAGATCACCGCGCTCCAGGAACGGCCGCCGGTCGGCGACCACCCGACCCTCTTCAGCGAAGGCAAGCCCAAGTCCTGATCAGGCCGTGGCGCGGTACCTTCCGCCCCCATGCCTCGCATCACGCTTCCTGACGGAACCGTCAAGTCCTACGACGCCCCCGTGACCGCCGCGCAGGTCGCCGCCGACATCGGTGCCGGTCTCGCGAAGGCCGCCCTCGGCGCCAAGGTCGACGGCACCCTCACCGACCTGGCCACCACGCTCGACCGCGACTGCGCGCTGGCGATCGTCACCATGAAGCGCCGCGACGGCGGCATCGATCCCGAAGCCCTCACGCTCCTGCGGCACAGCGCCGCGCACGTGATGGCCGAGGCGATCCAGCGGCTCTTCCCCGACGTGCGGCTCGTCTACGGGCCGCCGCTCGACACGGGCTTCTATTACGACATGGCCTTCCCCGACGGCAAGGTGCCCAGCGCCGATGACTTCGCGCGCATCGAGGCCGAGATGGCGAAGATCGTGGCCGAGGATCGCCGCTTCACGCGCTACGACCTGCCGCTGGCCGAGGGCATGACCAAGCTGCGCGGCGAGGGCAGCAAGTACAAGCTCGACAATGCCGAGCGGGCCGCCGAGGCCGGCAGCACCACGCTGAGCTGGTACGCCACGGGCACGCCGGGCAAGGACTGGGAGGACCTCTGCCGTGGGCCGCACGTCCCGAGCACGGGCCGTGTCGGCGCCTTCAAGGTCATGAGCCTGGCCAGCAGCTACTGGAAGGGCGACGAGACCAGCGACCGCCTCACGCGCGTCTACGGCACGGCGTTCGCCACCAGGCCCGAGCTCGATGCGCACCTGGTCCAGCTCGAGGAAGCCCGCAAGCGCGATCACCGCGTGCTCGGCAAGCAGCTGCGGCTCTTCCACATCGACGAGATGGTCGGCCAGGGCCTGATCCTCTGGACACCCAAGGGCTCGATCATCCGCAACGAACTGCAGAACTTCATCGGGGCCGAACTGCGCAAGCAGGGCTACCAGCAGGTCTACACGCCGCACATCGGCAAGCTCGACCTCTACCGCACGAGCGGGCACTTCCCCTACTACCGCGAGAGCCAGTACCCGCCGATCGTGGAGCACGACGAGATGGCGCGCCTGGCCTCGGAAGGCTGCACCTGCGCTGACCTGAGCAATCGCATGGCCAAGGGCGAGGTCGACGGCTACATGCTCAAGCCGATGAACTGCCCGCACCACATCCGCATCTTCGCGAGCGCGCCGCACAGCTACCGCGACCTTCCGGTGCGCCTTGCGGAGTTTGGCACCGTGTACCGCTGGGAGCAGTCCGGCGAGATCGGCGGCATGACGCGCGTGCGCGGCTTCACGCAGGACGATGCCCACCTCTTCGTGCGCGAGGACCAGGTCGCGCAGGAAGTGCTCGGCTGCCTCTCGCTCGTGAAGATCATCTTCGCCACGCTTGGGATGAACGAGTACCGCGTGCGCGTGGGCCTGCGCGACCCTGACAGCGCCAAGTACGTCGGCGATCCCGCGAACTGGGACAAGGCCGAGCAGGCCTGTCGCGACGCCGCGCGCTCGCTCGGCGTCCCGTTCAGCGAAGAGCCCGGCGAGGCCGCCTTCTACGGACCCAAGATCGACTTCGTCGTGAAGGACGTGATCGGCCGCTCATGGCAGCTCGGCACCGTGCAGGTCGACTACAACCTGCCGATCCGCTTCGATCTCTCGTACGCCGGCGCCGACAACCAGCCGCACCGGCCGGTCATGATCCACCGCGCGCCCTTCGG
>JAGWXC010000160.1 GCA_018970045.1 Planctomycetota bacterium
GAAGGGCGCGCACTTGGTGATGGTCGTGCCAGCCGCCAGGGTTCCCCACGCTGCATCGCGGACGAGATCGCGCGGCGTCATGCCGCCATAGGACGCGAGCACCTCGTCGGCCTTGGTTACGAGGATCGGCTGCAGCAGCGCTGCAGCAGCGCGCACACCTTGCGCGCAACAGGCGAGAATCGCCCCGACCTCAGGCAGGTTGGTCGGATCCTTCGCGAGCTTGAAGGGCTGGGTTTCATTGATGCTGGCGTCCACGGCGCGGATGATTGAGAGCGCGGCATCGGCGGCCTGGTCGAGCTCGAAGGCGCGGTAGTGGGCGAGGGCGCGATCGCGTGCACCCTCGACCAGGTCCTTCCAGCTCGGCGAGCCCGGCACGATCGATGCTGGCCGGTCGCCATCCGGTGCGCAGGGCAGCGTGCCGTCGAAGTACTTGCCGATCATCGCGCTCGTGCGGCTCGCGCAGTTGGCGTAGGTGTTGACCAGTTGAGCGGTGTACAGCTCGTGGAACTGCTTGGGCACGAAGTCCGCATCGGTCGCGCCCAGCGGCCCCTGCGTGATCATGGCCCATCGCCACGCATCGAGCCCGTAGGCGGCGACGTAGCGCTCGATGGTCGGCAGGTCGATGAAGTTCCCCAGCGACTTCGACATCTTCTGGCCGTTGCTGATCCAGAACGAGTGGGCGTAGACGCAGGTCGGCAGGGGCAGTTCGAGCGCCATGAGCATGGCGGGCCAGACGACGGCGTGGAACCAGAGGATCTCCTTGCCGATCACGTGGTAGCGCGGCGGCCACCACTCGCGCCGCGCGCCGCCATCGGGCTCGGCCAGGCCGAGCGCGGTCGCGTAGTTGAAGAGCGCATCGATCCAGACGTAGATGACGTGCTCGGGGTCGTTGGGCATGGGAATGCCCCACGTGAAGTTGGTGCGCGTGATCGGCACGTCCTGCAGGCCGTCGCGCAGGCGGCCCTTGACCTCGTTGAAGCGTGCCTCGGGGCGGACGAATCCGGGATTCGCGGCGAAGAAGGCCTCGAGCCGGTCCTGGAACGCGCTCAGGCGGAAGTAGTAGTTCCGCTCCTTCGCACGCACGAGCGGCTTGCCGCTGACCGGGCTCAGGTAGTTGCACTCCTTCGCGCGGGTCTCGGTGACGTACTCCTCCTGGCTCTCGTCGTACCAGCCTTCGAACTCCCCGGCATAGACCGCGCCGGTGGCGAGCAGCCGCCGCACGAATTCCTGCACCTGCCGCTCATGGCGCGGTTCGGTCGTGCGGATGAAATCGTCGTTGGAGAGCCCGAAGGTGCCGAGCACGCGGCGGAACTCGGCACTGTTCTCGTCGGCGAGCGCCTTCGGGCTGATGCCGCGCTCCTGTGCGCTCTTCTCGACCTTCACGCCGTGCTCGTCCGTCCCCGTGAGGAAGAAGACGTCCTCGCCGCACGCCCGCATGGCGCGTGCCCACACATCACAGAGCGTGGTCGTGTAGGCGTGGCCGATGTGGGGTCGGTCGTTGACGTAATAGATCGGCGTCGTGATGTAGGCGCGTGCCATGGCCGGACGATGGTATCGGTGCCCGGCGCCCGGCCCCGGCGCGCGCGGGGATGGTCGTGCTCAGCGCGACTGCGCTGCGCTGCGCTCAGGTGCATCCGCGCCCGCAAGCACCTGCGTGAGCAGCGCGGCATCGTCACCCATGACGATCCACAGCAGTCCGTCGTTGCGCCATGCATAGACCGACGGCTCGTCGGTGCTGCCCAGGTCGCCCACGAGCTGATCGGGTTCGAACTGGACCAGCTGGCCGAAGCGGTCGCAGATCGCAAACTGCCCGACATCCTCGGCGAGGCCGATCCACGCCTGCACCTCGAGGCCGTCGCCATAGCCGAGGATCGCGGTCTGCTGCGGCGCGGCATCGGTCTCCACGCGGATCGACATGAGGACCAGTCCGGCCGGGGTGAGGTCGGGCATCGCGATGGGCCGGCCAAAGGCCCGCTGGAGCCGTGTGGCCATCATGCCCTGCGATTCGACCCCGACGCTTTCCGGCCGAAGCGATGCACGCGCCACGATGTCGGCGCGCAGGCGCTCGAGGGTCACGATGACCTCGCCTACGGGAACGAATCCGTCCTCCGCCACGGAAGGCCGAGCGCTCGGCACGACGAGCCCGAACGTCACCGCCATGGCCATCAGGGCCAGCACGGCCGCCACGGCCCAAGGATGTGCCCGATCCTTCGAGGGTTCGTGCATGCTGCAACCTTATACTTTCGCCGTGCTGCAGCGCGCCCTCATCCCCGGACTCCTCGTGGCGGTCGTGACCGCATCGGTGCAGGCACAGAACACGCTCGACTCGAGCATCACGCGCAACGCAACCTCGCGGCAGGGCACCGCGCTCGATCGCAACCTCCGGCGTGGATCATCCGGGGTCAACGAATCCCGCCGGTCCGGTTACAGCAAGGATGAATGCGACTACCGCAACCTCGTCGTCACGGGCGGCGTGGCGGGCGGTTCCCAGTTCCGCGGCAACGTGGGATACACCGCGCCGACCGACTTTCGCGGCGGAAGCACCGCGTTCCTGAATCCTGGCGCGTCCACCGGCAGTTCGCGCGTGGGCACGATCGAGGGGTTCCTCGCCGGTTCGGCGCTGAGCAATCCTGCGTTCATCAACAGTTCGCGCGCGCAGGATCGGTTCTTGCTGGCCAACGGACTCGGTCAGTTCCAATGGCGTCCGTACCTGACACCTGACCCTGTCGAGCTCTCGCGCGTCCCGGATTGGCGCCGGGTCGACAGCCAGGTCCGTCTTGATGACGTGGTGGGCACGCAGTCGCTGGCGGGTTACCGATCCGGTGCGCAGCAGTGGCGGCAGCTGGCGTACGCGGCCGATGACCGCAATCGACCCAGTTACGCCACGTTCTTCCATCCGGTCCGAGGAGCGACCACGGTCGGTGCGGAGAATCGCCCTGACTTCTTCGCACCCAGCCCGTACGAGGCAGCGCAGGTCCGGCAGGACATCGATCGCGGCATGGTGCCCTTCGAACGTGCGGTGACCGCGTTCGACCAGCCGTACCGCAGGCGCCTCGAGGAATCGGAACGCAGCGGGCAGCCGGTCTCGAAGGACTACCGAACGGTGATCGAGCGGCTGAAGGGTCGCGCCGCCGAGGATGCCAAGCAGCGCCGCGAACGCGACAAGACCCAGTCTGCCCCGTCGGGTGACGATGCGGCCGAGCTCCTCGAGTCGATTCGCGAGCAGTTGCGCTCGGGCGAGGCCGAGACGGCCCCCAAGGACAAGCCCGAGGAGACGACCAAGCCATCGACGGATGGTGCCACGACCCGTGGCCCGAAGCCGCTGACGCCCGAGGAGACCGCCTTGATCCTCAAGCACGGCATGACGATGAAGACCATCGATGCCGAGACAGGCCAGCGCGTGGATGAGTTGCTCCGGATGGCCGCCTCGCAGATGAAGCGTGGCGACTATTTTCTGGCCGAGGATTCCGCCCGGACCGCGGCCGCCCTCGTGCTCGACCACCCGACAGCCCTGGCCGTGAAGGCCAACGCCCAAATCGGCGCGGGCTTGCTGCGCAGCGCGGGTCTCACGCTGCACGACCTGTTCATCTCGAGCCCCGAGATGATCGACGTGAAGTTCGATCCTTCCTTGCTGCCGGATGCCGCACGGCTCCGCGCTGTGCTCGCGCGGGCCAAGGACGAAGCGCCGCGGCAGGCCGATGCGTTCGACCTTGGGCTGGTCCAGGCCTACATCGGCTTCCAGCTCGGTGACGCCGAGGCCACGGCCGCAGGCCTCGCAGCCATGGAACAGGCTGGCACCAACCCGACGCTGTCGAAGGTGCTGCGTGGCGTGTGGCTCGCCCCGCGCTGAGCTTTGCCCCATCGTCGCCCAAGGCTGGCCGTGGCGGGCGCAGCCCGAACGCATCAGCCCGGCCGAAGCTGGGCGCTCGTGCGTGCGCCCAGCGTTTCATAGATCCGGCGCGTGCTGGCTGACTTGTTGAGCGTGTAGAAGTGGAGCCCGGCCACGCCTGCATCGATCAGGTCGCGGCACTGCTCGGTCGCCCAGTGCGTGCCCACGCGCGCGACCGCCTCGTCGTCGCTGCCTGCCCGTGCGAGCGCGCGCAGCAGCTTGGCTGGGTAGCGCGTGCCGGCGGCGAGATCGGCCATGCGGCGCAGGCCCGACAGGCTCGTCACCGGCATGATGCCGGCCACGATCGGCACGCGGATGCCGGCGAGCTCGCAGCGTTCGCGCCAGTCGTGGAACGCATGGTTGTCGAAGAACAGCTGCGTGATGATGGCATCGGCACCGGCGTCGACCTTTGCCTTGAGGTGGTCCATCTGCGTGAGGGTGTTCGGGGTCTGGGGATGGCCTTCGGGGAACCCCGCCACCGCCACGCCGAATCGCGTGCCGGCACCGTGGCGGCCAGCATCGTTGAACCGCTGGATCGCCGTGACGAGATCGGCAGCATGCGCGAAGTCGCCGTCGGCTCCGCCAGGCTGTGGGTCACCGCGAAGCGCCAGCACGTTGCTCACTCCGGCTTCCGCGTACCGGGCCAGAATGCCATCGATCTCTGCGGCGCTGTGCCCCACACAGGTCAGGTGCGGCATGGGATCGAGGCTCGTGTCGCGCCGCAGCCGCACGACGAGGTCGTGGGTCTGCGCGCGCGTGGATCCGCCAGCGCCATAGGTCACGGAGACGAAGCTTGGGGCGAGGGCCTCGCACTCGGCGATGGTCGCGAAGAGGGCACCCCATCCGGCCTCGGTGCGGGGAGGGAAGTACTCGAAGCTTGCGCTCATCGAGGGTCCCGCGAGGATCTGCGCCAGGTGCATCGATGCAGTCTATGGCCACCCGAGCGCACTGCCGTACACTCGGCCGCATGTCGTCCCGATCGCGCGTGCCACGGCCGGCGGCTCGCCGCCTGAGCCTCTACCTGCGTGAGCTCAAGCTCCGCGCGCGCGATGGCAGTGCCACGATCAGCAGCCGCCAGCTCGGCGAGGCACTGGGCCTGACGGATGCCCAGGTCCGCAAGGATCTGGCGCATTTCGGGCACTTCGGCCAGCCAGGAGTCGGCTACCGGTGCGTCGACCTGCTCGAGCGCCTTCGCATGATCATGGGCATCGACCGTGCCTGGCCATGCGTGCTCGTGGGGGCAGGCAACATTGGTCGCGCGCTGCTCTCGTACCGTCGCTTCGAGGAAGATGGTTTCGAGATCAAGGCGGTCTTCGACCGCTCGCGGGACATCGTCGGCACCACCATCGCGGGCCACAAGGTGCGCCCGATCGAGGACGTGGCGCGCGGTGTCGCCTCGCTCAAGGCGGAGATCGGCATCGTGGCTGTGCCGGCCGATGCGGCGCCCGTGGTCGCGGCGATGCTCGTCGATGCACGGATCCGCGGCATCCTCAACTTCACCCCATGCCGGCTCGATGTCCC
>JAGWXC010000161.1 GCA_018970045.1 Planctomycetota bacterium
AGCGGGCATAGGCTTCGTCGCTCGGCGCGAGCAGCAGGTACATCGCTGGCGTCACGAAGCGCGAGAGCAGCGTCGACGACACGAGGCCCCCGATGATGACCCAGGCGAGCGGCGAATAGAGACCCGAGGCCTCGAGTGCGAGGGGTGTGAGGCCGCCGATGGCGGTGACGCTGGTCAGCAGGATGGGCAGGAAGCGGACCTCGCCTGCCTCTTCGATCGCCTCGAGCAGGGGCTTGCCCTGCGCCCGCAGCTGGTTGGTGAAGTCGACCAGCAGGATCGAGTTCTTGATCTCGATGCCGATCAGCGCCACGAAGCCGATCACGGCGGTGAACGAGAGCGAATAGCCGGCAAGCCAGAGCGCGACGAGGCCGCCCATGACACCGAGCGGGATGATGCCCATGACCACGCCGGTCGCGCGGAACGAGTTGAACTCGAGGATCAGCACGGCGACGATCCCGAAGATGGCGATGATGATGGCGGTCGACAGATCCGCGAAGGCGCGGTTCTGGGCCTCAAGCTGGCCACCAGCCGACAGGGTGTAGCCTGCAGGAACCGTCATCTCGCTGTTGAGGCGCCTGAAGACCTCGGCCGTGACCTTCGAGGTGAGGTAGCCCGAACCCGAGAAGGCCGTGATGGTGACCGTGCGCTCGCGCTGGTAGCGGTCGATGCGCGACGGCCCGCCCTCGAAGCGCGGGTTTGTGATCAGCGACAGCGGCACGCCGGCGCCCGAGGCCGTCGGCACATAGATGCGCTGGAGGGCGTCGATCTCCTGGCGCACGTCCATGGGCAGGCGCAGGACGATCGGGAACTCGTCACCATCATCCTGGCGATAGGCGCCCACGGTGTCACCGGAAAGCGCGATGCGGACGGTCTGGTCGATGGCACCGGCCGGCACGCCGAGAATGGCCGCCTTGCGGGCATCGACGCCGAGATCGAGGTCGGTGCGGTCGAGGCGGATCGGATTGGTCACGTTGCGCACGCCGGGCGTCGCCTCGATGATGTCGGTGGCCTTTGCCGCGAGATCCTTGAGCGTCGCAAGGTCCTTGCCCGAGATGCGCACGGCGATGGGTGCCGCGATCGGGGGGCCGTTCTCGAATACGCGCAGGTTGATCTGGGCACCGGCGATGGTGCTGAAGGCGGCGCGCATGCGGTCGAGCGTGGCAGGTGTCTTGCGCGGGTCAAACTCCTTGAGCTGCACGAAGACCTGGCCGTAGTTGCTGCGCACATCCTCGGGGATGACATTGTAGAAGATGCGCGGATTGGAGCGGCCCACGTTGCCCATGGCCCATTCGACTTCCTCCTGCGCCAGCAGGATCTCCTCGACGCGCCGGACGACACGATCGGTCTCGCTGAGTGCCGTGCCATCGGGTGTTTCCACGTCGACCACGAATTGCGGCGTCTCTGCCGGCGGGAAAAGGCTGAACCCGAGGCGCGGAATCAGCAGCAGCGAAAGGGCAAAGAGCGCCATGGAGACCGCGACGACCAGGCGCGGGCGCAGCAGCGCCACGTGCAGGATGGGGCGGTAGACGCCGTGGATGACCGACATCACGCCACGCAGGACCATGTTGCCCTCGGGGTGCTCGTGGCGCGAGAGCAGGCGGCTGGCCAGAAAGGGAATGATGGTCAGCGAGACGATCAGCGAGGCGCCGACGGTGTAGAGCACCGTGACCGGAAGGGAGCGCGTGAACTTGCCGGCGCCTTCGGCGAGGAAGAGCAGCGGCAGGAAGGCCAGCATCAGGGTTGCCGTGCAGCCAACAACCGCGATCCCGATCTGGCTTGTGCCGGCGAGAGCGGCCTGGAGCCTTGTCTTGCCCTCGCGCAGGTGGCGGGCAATGTTCTCGGTCACCACGATCGAATCGTCGACGAGCAGTCCGAGCGCAAGCACGAAGCCCGAGATCGAGAGCTGGTTGATCGTGAAGCCCGTGTAGAGCAGGAGCGTCACGCCGATGGCGAGCGACAGCGGGATCGAGATCATCACCACGATCGAGGCGCGCCAGCCCAAAGGCAGCAGCGTGACGAGCACGAGGCCGAGCGCTATCGCGAAGTCGCGGGCGAGCGTGTTGAGCCGGTGGGCCACGTTCTTCGACTGGTCGAAGGCGCGTTCCATGCGCACGCCCTGTGGCAGGTCGCCCTCGAAGGCGTCGAGGGCGGCGAAGATCCGGTTACGGACCGTGAAGACGTCCTGGCCATCCATCATGTTGGCGGTCAGGAAAATCGCGCGCTTGCCATTCAGGCGGGTTTCATGGCGCATTTCGGCATAGGCCCAGTCGACCTCGGCCACGTCGCGCACGCGCAGGGCACGGCCGTCGACGGTGGCGATGACCGTGTCCCTGATTTCCTCGAGCGTGTCGAAGGCGCCGGTGGCCTTCACGTTGAAGCGGCGGGCGCCGGAATGGATGGCGCCGGGGGGCGTGTCGACGGCTTCGGCGCGCAGGACACTGGCGAGCGTGGTGATCGGGATGCGGCGCTCGGCGAGCTTTCCCATGTCGACCGAGATGCGGACCTCGGTGGGTGGCGCTCCCCAGACCTCGGCCTCGCGGATGCCGGGGATGCGCTCGATGATGTCGCTGAGGTCGCGGGCCGTGTCCTCGAGCGTGCGGATGCTGGCGGTGTCGCTGAGAAAGGCGACCTGGACGATGTTGGTAAGCGAGGTGCGGATCTTCTCAAGCTTGGGAGCGAGCAGGTTGGCGGGCAACTGGGGCCTCAGCGCGTTCAGTTCGCGCGAGACCTCGTCGAATTTCTTGTCGGGGTCGGTTGTCCACTCGAACTCGGTCACGATGATGGCAACGCCGTCGCGCAGGACAGTGTCGATGCGCTTGACGTCCTCGAGACCGTCGATCACCCGCTCGAGGGGATCGGCGACCAGCTTCTCCATGTCGGCGGCGGCAGCACCCGGCAGGATCGCGCGCACGATGACGATGGGGACCGGGAAGCTCGGGTCCTCGGCGCGCGGGATCCGGCTCACCGAGCTAGCGCCGATGATGGCCAGCATCAGGAAGATGACCAGCGTGAACTGCCAGTTGCGGACGAAGAAGGAGGTGAAACCGGTCACTTGGGCTTTGCCGGCGGGGCCGGGCTCTCCTTCGGTTTGCCGGCGGGCGCGGGGAGCGCCGGCTCTATGGTGACGGGCTGGCCGTTGCGCAGGTAGGCGGCACCGGAAGTCGCGACGCGGTCACCGGCCTTGAGGCCGCTCCTGATGAGCACGCTGTCACCGGCGAAGCCGGCGATGGTCACGGCGGCGCGGCTGGCCTTGAGGTCGGCCGAGATGACGAAGACATAGGCGGCGTCGCCCTGCCCTTCGATGAGCGCGATGGCAGGTACGGCCACGAGGGCCTGGCTGGCGTCCCCGATCGAGGGGGACAGGGTGGCCTCGGCGACAAGGCCACTGCGCAGGCCGTCGGGGATGCTGGCGAGCGTGATCTCGACATCGAAGGCGCCCGTCAGGGGATTGGCCTTGGCGCCGATGCGGGTCACGGTTCCCTCGAGGGCGAGCGTGCCACCGGCGATGCTCAGGCGGGCGCTGTCGCCCGTGCGCACGCGCACGACCTGCCGGTCGGAAAGGGGCGCGCGCATGATCATGCCCGAGGTGGTGTCGCCCAGCGTGATGACAGGCGCGCCGGGCGCCATCTGCTGCCCGACCTCGGCGTGGCGCACAAGCACGACGCCGTCGCTGGCGGCGACAAGGGCGGCACGGCTTTCGTCGAAGCGGGCGGAGGAGAGTGCCGCCGAGGCGCGCTGGAAGCTGGTGCGGGCGTCATCGAGGCGCGCCGTCGATTCTGCCCCGCTTGCATGCAATTTGGTGACACGATCGAGGTTGGCCCTCGCAGCAGCGAAGGCTGCTTCGGCCTCGGCCCGGCGACCGGCCGTGTCCGAGGGGTCGGCGCTGACCAAGGGGTCGCCCTGCTTCACCGTGTCCCCGGCGTCGACGGCATAGCGGTGCACCACTCCGCCGGTCTTGAAGCTGAGCACCTGCTCGCGCTTGTAGGTGATCGTGCCAGAGACGATGATGCGGCCGGCGTCCGGCGAGGGCTGGGCGATGGCCACTTTCACGGGGACGGGTTTTGCAGCTACCTTTTCGTCATCGGCCATGCCGGGGCGTGCCGTGATGAACGCGACGACCATCAGCGCCAAAAGCGCTGTCGTTGCAACAGCGTTGCGGATTGTCTGCATTCCTGTCCTTGCCCCCTGACCGGCACTCACCCCTCGCGGGACGGCGCCGTTTTCAGGCGAGCCTACCCCACGTTGAAGGGTATGCCACAATGCCCGTAAATAAAAAGGCTCAGACCGAACTATCGGCTGGCAGCAGCTCCGCCGGCGTTACGCCGGGTTAGCTCGCAGTTAACCACGCGGAGGGCGGATCTGCGGGGTTCGATCGCTGGTGTTGTTACACAAGATACACTTTCGTCAGACGTTTTGCGATGTCTCCGGCATGGCTTGAGGCGCTGGCGTTCCTCGCGCGGGGGCAAGGCCGCATCCGGTACATTTAGCGAACATCGCGGCGTGCGGCAAGGGACGGCTTGCCGCACGCGTGCGTGGTCAGGGGGTGAAGTCCCCGATGGACAGTGTGATCGTCCCGGTCAGCTGGATCTGGAAGTCTGCGATGCCGTCTCCGTTCACATCTCCCGAGATGATCGTGTTTCCGGCTTCGTAGGCGTAGCGCAGCTGGCCTGGCGTGTTCGTGAATGCCGCACCCGGCAGGTTGAGCAGCGTGAACGCCTGGTCACCAACGACGCGGGTGTTCGCATCGATACCGCTGAGGTCGATCCTGTCAGCACCCTTCATGAAATCCGTGATGATGTCGCGCGTGGTGCCGTTTCCGGCAGCCCCTGTCGTTCGCCAAGCAAAGACATCATTCCCGCCGCCGCCCGTCAAGACGTTCACGCCGGTACCGGCAGTGATGTGGTCGCCGGCCATGCTGCCGATGATGTTCTCGATCGTCTCGATGCGGTCGGAACCGGACTGGGTTCCTGTGGCGCGACCGTCAACGAGGCTGATCGCGACCGCCGTCGTCACCTGCGAGAAGTCGATCGTGTCGGTGCCTGCGCCGCCGATGAAGCGATCATTGCCGTCTCCGTTCAAAGCGATGAACACGTCATTGCCGCCAGCGCCGTCCAGCGTGTTGGCGGCGCTGTTGCCTGTGAGCACGTTTGCCAGTGCATTGCCGGTGCCGTTGATCGCGGCCGTTCCCGTGAGCACGAGGTTCTCGACATTCGCCGCGAGCGTGTGCGTCACGCTTGCACGGACCGTGTCATTGCCGCCGCCCGAGGACTCCTGGATGGTGACCCCTGTCAGCCGATCCACGATGAAGGTATCGTTGCCGGTTCCACCGATGAGCGTGTCGGCGCCGGCGCTCCCGCCCCAGAGC
>JAGWXC010000162.1 GCA_018970045.1 Planctomycetota bacterium
GATTTCGGCGCGTTCCTGCGCGAGACTGGCCAGACCCGCGCCGCGCTCGATCGCTTCTGGGAGCCCGTGGTCGTCAGCGCATGCAACGTGCCGAGCGCGTCGTGCGATGCCGCCTACGCCATGAAGGTCTTCCAGGATGGCTTCCTGCAGGATCCATGGAGCCCGTGCATGGGCATCAGCACGGTGCCGCTGGCGCGCCTCTACGACCCCGCGCGCGAGGCGATCGTGCGGGCCGGGGGGGAACTGCGGGAGTCCACGAGCGCGATCGCGCTCAATTACGACGGGCGGCGCATCACCGGTGTGACGACCGACGAGGGCATCGTCGAGTGCAGCGCGGTCATCTCGAGCGTCCCCCCGGATCGGCTCGCGAAGCTCTGCAGCGACACGCTGCGCCGGGCCGATGCGCGGCTCAGGGATCTTGAAGCCGTGCCGTTCAGTCCGATCTTGGGCGTGCATCTCTTCTTCGATCATCCGGTCATGGACACGCCGCACCTGGTGCTGCCTGGCCGTGCGACGCAGTGGCTCTTCCGCAAGCAGGGCGAGGGCGGGCGCGAGCACGTGCACGCGGTCATCAGTGGGGCCGACGCATGGATGGCGCTCGATGAGGCGGAGATCGTGCGTCGCGTGCTCGCTGACATGGCGTGGGCGTTGCCGCGCGTACGTGGGCTCGAACCCGTGGCCGTGCGCGCCGTGAAGGAGAAGCGTGCGACGTTCGCGTGCAGCCCGGGCATCGACCGGCTGCGGCCGAAGGCCGTGCCCGATCCGATCGCCGGCGGCGTGCCGAACCTGTTCCTGGCGGGTGACTGGACCGCGACGGGTTGGCCGGCCACGATGGAAGGCGCTGTGCGTTCTGGTTACGCCGCTGCCGCGGCGGTGACGGGTCAGGGCGGTGTGGTCGCCGACGTACCGCCGGGTCGTGTGGCGTCGTTGCTCGGGCTGCGCGCATGATTCCGCCTGACGGACCCGAACTCACGGCGTGGATCGTGGCCCGGGGGCGCGAACTTGGCTTCGCTGCGGTCGGTGTGGCGCGGCTTGAGCGCTCCTCGCGCGAGGATGTGATCCGCGAGTGGGTCGCTGCGGGCCGTCACGGCCCCATGGAGTGGTTCCGGGAGCAACTCGAGGCGCGGCTCGATCCGACGACCATGCTGCCCGGGGCGCGCAGCGTGATCGTGGTGGCGGATCGCTACGCCGACGGCCGTCCCGATCGCGTCGACAACAGCGTGGCGCCGCGCGGCCGCACGGCACGCTACGCGCGCGGCCGCGATTACCACCGTCGCATGAAGAAGCGCCTGCTCAAGCTCCACAAGGCGCTCGATGAGGCGTTCCCCGGGCAGGGGTTCCGGCGCTGCGGCGATCTCGAGCCCGTGCTCGAACGGGAGCACGCCGAGCGCGCGGGTGTGGTGAGGATCGGCAAGAACACGCTGGGGATCGCGCCCGGGCTGGGGTCCTGGATCCTCCTGGGCGAGCTCCTGACGACGCTTGAGCTCGAGCCCACGAGGGCGGGACCAGGCGTCGGTGCTGACCCGTGCGGAGCGTGCACGGCCTGCATCGATGCGTGCCCGACGCAGGCGATCACGCCCTGGTCAGTCGATGCATCGCGGTGCATCAGCACCTTCACGCTCGAGGAGCGCGGCGATGGCAGCGCGTGGCTGGCGGACTCGGTGGGCGACTGGTTGTTCGGCTGCGATGTCTGCCAGGAGGTCTGCCCGCACAACGCACCGACCGTGCGGAGCCGGGCTGCGGGCATCCATCCTGACTTCGACGGCCGTGGGGCGAGCCACGACCTGCTCACCGTGCTCGGGTGGATCGAGACAGACCGGGCCGAGGCGTTCATGGCTGGCACGCTCAAGCGGGTCTCGCTCGACATGGCGCGTCGCAATGCGGTGCACGCCGCTGCGGCCGCGATCATCGAAGAGCGCGGCAGCGAGGCTGGACGCCAGGCGTTGGTTCAGAAACTCAGGGAGATCGCTGGCGATCCGGCGCAAGCGGACCTCGTGCGCCAGGCCGCTCGGCGGCACGTCGCGCGGCTTCCGGCGTAAGACTCAGGGGAGCATCTCGTCCTGACCACCCTCGGGCGGGTTGGCCATGCCGCCCGGACCATCGGGGATCGCCATGCCACCCATCGCGCCGCCGGCGGCCTTCATCATCGCGCCCATCATGGCCTGCTGGAAGGCCTGCATGGCTGCGCCGGGGTCGGCGATCTCACCCGCGGTGATCTTGGCGGCGACCGCTTCGGCCGCACCGCGCATCGGGCCCGCGATCATGCCGATCTGCGCGCCGAGCTGCTTCATCATGGGGTTGCTCATGGCTTCCTGCGGCATCGAGGCCACGTCGATGAACCACGCGTCGCCGTCCTTGAAGAGCTTGGTGTTCTGCGCACCCGAGACGAGCGTGGCGTCGGTGTCGGTGACGTCGGCGAGCGTGGCGTTGGCGGCATCGGCGGCCCCCGCAGTCGACTCGCCGAGCGAGGCGAGCGCTTCAGTCCCGAACGTGGTCTTCATCGCCACGACCAGCGGCCCCATGGCCGAGCTGAGCGTGCCGAGCACCTGGCCATCGCGGCGCGACGTCGCGTCGCGGCCGGACATGCACTTGGCGATGCGGTCGAAGCCCTCGACCGAGTCGTAACTGGTCTTCATCGCCTCGAGCAGTGCTTCGGCGCTTTCGAAGCCGACCGGATCGGGAAGCGCCGCCGGGGCCGGGGCCTTGGCGCGCGTCGGGCGCTTGGTGGGCTTCTTCGCATCGGACGACAGGGCGATGCCCGCCTTGGCCGCCATCTCCGCAGCGAAGTCCTCGGGGCTTTCGAGTGACTTGATGGCGGTGTCGACCTGAGCCTTCATCGCGGTCTTCGATTCCTCGGTCGCGCTGCTACCGTCGATCGATTCCTTCGCGCTCTTGTAGGCCGTGACCGCGCTGGTGACGAGCTCGCTGGGGTCGCTGCCTTCGAACTCGATGCCATCGGCCACGTCGCCCGCCTTGCCGGCCATGTCGGCGATCGCCGCATCGGCCAGCGCCGCGCTCGCGCGCAGGTCGGCCATGCGCGCTTGGAGCAGCGCGATCGTGAGTTGCTCGTTGCGGGCGCTCTGGCCGCTCGCGCCCTGGAGGCTCGAGGCACGGCCGGCGTTGGTGGCGGCCTGCTCAAGGTCCTGCGTCACGGCCTCGACGGCCTGCTTGAGCGCATCGCCTTGGCGATCGGCGATGCCCTTGGCGGCCTCGGCGACCTGCGCGCTCATGACCTCGAGCGCCTCGGCGTTCTCCTTGGCGGCATCCTGCAGGCGCTTGGCCTCGGCAGCGACCGACTGCGCGGCGCGTTCGAGCGCGGCGCCGAGGTTCTGGTCGGCATCGGCCATGGAGGCGAGTTCCATCGCCGTGGCGGCGAGCGCCTCGTAGGTGACTTCAGCGACCATGCCGTCGCGCGCGGCCTCGCGCGCTTCAAGCGTCATGCCGAGGGCTTCGTCGCTCGCGGTCACGCGGGCCATCGCCGACTCCGAGCGCGAGCTCTCCATGCGTTCGCGGGCCTCGGCGAGGCGCGACTCCGAGGTCGCCTGAAGTGTGGCCGCCGCAGCCTTGAGTTCCTCGGCCTTTTCAGCCAGCGCGACGGCATCGATGCCCTCGAGCACGCCACCAGCCTCGAAGGTCGTGGCGAGCCGTTCGAGTTCCGCCGCGATGGGGGCCAGGTTCGTGGCGCCGATCGCCTCGAGCGCAGCACCCGCGACGACCATGTCCGGCAGCAGGCCGGCGATCATCGCTCGCGCGGCGCGGTCCTGCGCCATCATGTCGTCGACCTTCTGCATGCCAAAGGTCGCTGCCTGCAGGAAGCCACTCGCGGCGACGAGTGCCGCGGCGTTCTGCTGCTCACTGCTCGCGCCGGGAATCGACGCGAGTCGCTGCGCTGCTGTGCGGCACTGCTCAATGCGCTCGTCGAGCGTCTCGGCATCGTTGGCAGCGGCGAGCTTCTGGCCCCACGTGCGGATCGCGGTGGTGGCGTCCTCGGGATTGCGGGCCTGCGGATCGGTGCAGGCGGCGAGCAGGGTGACGAGGCAGCAAGCGGCAAGGGTGCGGTTCATGGTGGGTGCCGTGGGGAAAAGCGGATCAGCGGGACTCGGGGACATCCCTCAGGTCGCCGGCGTCGGGCGAGCGGAGGGACGGGGGATCGAAGTCGACAGGGTACTCCGGACGGGGGCGGTGCATGGTGGCGATCCAGCGTTCGCAGTCGGCCATGAGTCGTTCGTTGGTGCGGTCGAAGACCGGCTTCCAGCCTGGCACGTCCGGGTGGGGGAAGCGGGCGCTCGAGCGTGGCAGCGCGTGCTGCACGAGCAGCGAATCGTGCGGTTGGTCGAAGTCGACCATCGGCCGGCCATCGAAGCGCGACTCGAGCAGGATGAGCAGGTTCGTGTAGCGGACCGAGTCGCTGTTGCCGTTGCGCGCATGCAGGAAGAAGTTCCCGCCGTCGAGGCCGCCGTGGCAGCGGCTGGTGGCGCAGTTGCCCAGGAGCCACGCGTTGTGCACCTTGGTGCGGAACATGTTCAGCGCGTGCGGTTCGGTCTCGACCTGGATGCGTTCGTAGAGCTCGCGTGCGCGCAGGTCGAACATGAGTTTGACGAGCTCGATGGGGTCCTGCGTGAAGAGCCGCGTTCGACCGGCCTCGGATTCGGGGATCAGGTCGCTCGAGGCGTGCGAGGCGATGAGCTCCTTGATCGTGTCGGCCGAGACGGTGACCTTCGGGGGGCGATTGAAGTCGATCTCGTAGACGCGGATCAGGTTGACTTCCGTCGGCGTCAGCAGCCGATCCGGGAGCGCCGCCGAGGGCGTGCGGGGTGCGGGCGATGCGCCGCTGCCGCTTGGGGCTGGGCTGCCGCTGGGCGAGCTCCGGAAGACGGCGACCTGCGCTTCGATCGCGGCGAGCAGCCGCTTGGCCTCGTCGATGGGGCGTGTGGCGATGAGGGCTCGCGTTTCGGTCAGTGCTTCGTCATAGGCACGCTGCTCGAAGAGCCAGCGGCACATCGCGAGGCGGCCATCGACGTCGTCATCGCGCAGCGCGGCCTTGAGTTTTCGGTAGCGTTCGTCGAAGCCGACATCGAGCGTGACTTGCCAAGCGCGGTCACGAGGCACGACGGTCCTGATGCCGGCGATCGAGTAGACGACCGCATCGAAGCCATCGTCAAGGATGTGCGCGCGAATGCTGGTTCCGTCGCGCATCGTGATGAGCCCGGTCGCGCCGCTGGCCGGGACATCGACCAGCTCGATCACGTTCAGCACGCGACCGTGCTCGAACGTCACGACCGTCG
>JAGWXC010000163.1 GCA_018970045.1 Planctomycetota bacterium
GCCGCCCCTGCACCCTGATGGTCGATCCCGCGATGGCCGTCGCTGCGTCGGGCGGGGCCCGCGCCGGAAATCGCGGCTCGCTGGAGGTGGGCGTCAGCGCGCTTTGGCGAGCGCGCGGTCCTGCGCGGCACCGAGCATGAGCTGCGCGGCGATCGCGCCCACGAGCGCCATGGTCATGTCCCACTGCGCGTCCCAGGGATCACCCTGCGTGCCGAGCCATTCGGGGCCGGCATCGGGGTAGAAGGCGATGACCATCCATGCCTCGGCGAGTTCGTAGAACGCCGAGAAACCAAGACAGGTCCCCGTGATCAAGGCGGCGAGCCACCAGCCTGGTGGCAGCGACGTTCGCCGCCGCACCATTTCGCGCAGGAAGACGGCAGAGATGAAGCCTTGCAGCACATGACCCACGCGATCGATCGGGTTGCGGGTCAGGCCGAGCCCTTCGACGAAGCCATCGGGCAAAGGGACCGCGGAAAACGTGTAACGGCCACCGACGCACTGCATGATGAAGCCGACCGCGAGCATGCTGTAGGTGAGCCGGGTCAAGGGGAGCCGGGCGCTGAAGAGCCCCACGAGCAGGATGCCCAGTCCGAGCGGCAGCACCTCGAACGCCCACACGCCGATGTCGGTCGCGCCGATGAGGGACCAGATCGCCGCAGCAAGGCACGCGACGGCAGCCAGCAGGGGCGGCTTGTCCTGGCGAGGCTGTGAGGCGCGCATGGACATCGTGCGAGGGCAGCGTAGCCGAGGGTTCAGGGACCGCCGTGCATCTACCATCGGGTGATGGGCAAGCCAGCCAGCACGAAGAGGTCCAAGGCCAGCGCGCGCGGTGCAGCCAAGAAGGCCAGCAAGGCAGCAGCGCGTGGTTCCGCTTCGGCCTCAGCGGCCTTCAAGGCGCAACGTGGTGCCGCATCACCGGACGCGTACTACGCCGCACTGCCGGAGGAACGCCGCTCGGTCATGCAAGCCCTGCGCAAGGCGATCGCCAGAGCGCTCCCGAGGGGCTTCAAGGAAACGATCGGCTACGGCATGCCTGGATGGGTCGTGCCGCTCACGACCTACCCGGCTGGCTACCACTGCGCACCGGGCACACCGCTGCCGTTCTTGGGCTTGGCCTCGCAGAAGGGACACATCAGCTTCTACCACATGGGCTTGTACGCGGATCCCGCGCTGCTGAAGTGGTTCCGGGGCGAGTGCGCCGCACGACTCACGAAGCAGCTCGACATGGGCAAGAGCTGCGTGCGCTTCAAGCGGCCCGAGGACGTGCCCATTGACCTGATCGCGGACCTCTGCCGTCGGATGACGCCGGTGCAGTGGATCGCGCTGTATGAGTCGAAGCTCAGGCCCAGCGCGACATGATCGTGGCGACCCGCTCCCTCATGCCGATTCTGGTGTCCGCTGCGGGCTGGATGCGGCAACCACGCGGGTCATGCTGTCCATGAACACCCAGTGTTCCCGTTCACCGAGGCTGCCTGAGCGTGGCGCCATGGCTGCGGTGTGGCTGGCTGGCGCGCTTGGTGCAGGATGCCTGCTCGGCCTGGCCCCGCGGGATGAGCCCGGACCGCTCGCGCCGCCCGCGCCTGTCGATGCTCGATCCATGGGCGTGGGCCGATTCGTGAACGATGCGGCCGGAGTCGATCTCGATGGCGCGCAGCGGTCGTGGCGGGCTGGCCGCGGCGAGCGACTGACGGTCGTCGCGCTCACGAGCGTGACCTGCCCGCTCTGCCGCAAGTTCGGCCCGTCGCTCGCACGCATCGAATCCGCCTTCGCGGATCGCGGCGTGAAGGTCGTCGTCGTCAACGTGAGCGGGCTCGATGCCGTCGACATCATGCGCAAGCAGGTGGCGGACCTCGGGTTCAAGGGGCTCTATCTCAATGATGGCGACGGGCTGATCGCATCCGCACTCGGCGCACGCACCACCACCGAGGTCTTCGTCATCGATGCGGGCAACACGCTGGTGTATCGCGGCGCGGTCAGTGACCAGTACGGCGTCGACTTCACGCTCGATGCCCCACGTCATCGATTCCTCGAGTCGGCGCTCGAGTCGGCGCTTGCGGGAAAGGTCCCCGACCTGCAGGCGATCGCCTCGCCAGGCTGCGCGATCGAGCCCAAGCGCGCGGCGGCGCCCCCAGGCTCGGCACCTGATGCAACCACGATCACCTACGCGCGCGACATCTCGCGCATCATGCAGAACAACTGCGTCGAGTGCCATCGGGCGGGTGGACCCGGTCCGTTCGCGCTCGATTCGTTCGAGGCGGTCTCGGCGCGGGCGACGATGATCCGTGCCGTCACGCAGGAAGGCACCATGCCGCCGTGGTTTGCGGCGCCGATGCACGGTGCCGACGGCGCGGCCAAGCCGAGCCCATGGTCCAACGATCGCTCGCTGACGAGCCGGGAGAAGCAGGCGATCGCAGCATGGATCGAGGCCGGCAAGCCCGAGGGTGATCGTGCAGACCTGCCACTGCCCAAGGCTCATGCCAGCGGCGAGTGGTCGATTGGCACGCCTGACGCGATCGTGCAGCTTCCGAAGCCGATCGCCATCAAGGCCGATGGCTTCATGGCGTACCAGACGGTCGTCGTGCCCACCAACCTCACCGAGGACCGCTGGGTCAGGGCCGTGCAGATCGTGCCGACCGATCCGTCGGTCGTGCACCATGTGCTGGTCTTTGCGCTTGACGAGGACGACGCGAAGAACCCCCGCGTCCGTCGCCGCCTTGCAGCCGAGGAAGCAGGGGGCTACTGGGCTGCCTATGTGCCCGGCAACGACCACGTCATCCATGGCCCTGGGTTCGCGCGCCGGCTGCCGGCCCGCTCGTCGCTGCTCTTCCAGATCCACTACACGCCCAACGGCACGGCGACCAGCGATCAGATGAAGCTGGGCATGGTGTTCGCCGACGGGCCGCCGCGACATGTGGTGCGCACGGCATCCATCGCCGACCGCAGCATCAGGATCCCGCCTGGTGCCCCGAACCACCGCGAGAGCGCGCAGGTGCGCATTCCTGCCAACGCCAAGGTGCTGGCCTTCATGCCGCACATGCACGTGCGAGGCAAGGCATATCGCTACGAGCTGGAGTCGGCTGATGGTGGTGGTCGTCAGATGCTGCTCGACATCCCCGCGTACGACTTCAACTGGCAGCTGCGTTACGAGCTGCGCGAGCCACTCGAGGCCAGCACGGGTTCCACGCTGCACGGCACCGCGTGGTACGACAACAGCGCGGGCAATCCCGCGAATCCCGATCCGACCCGGACCGTGCGATGGGGGCCGCAGACCGTCGACGAGATGATGCTCGGCTACATCGAGTACTACCTGGTCAACGAGGATCCCCTTCACCCGGAGGAACTTGAGCTTGGCAGCGCGCCCAGCCGTGGGTCCGGCCAGGGCGCGCGTGGCATCACGTTCGATCGGCTGCTGCTGCGTTTCGATGCGAACAAGGACGGGACCATTTCGGAGGACGAGGTCCCGGAGAATCTCCTTCCGCAATTCCGGCGTTTGGATCGGACCTCGAACGGGGTACTCGAGCGCGATGACTTCGCGCCCTGATGCATCGTGATCACTGCACCGTGTAGTGTGCAGGGATGAGCGATTCGACGAAGGACACACCGTGCTGCGAGGGATCAGGATGCTGCGGCAGCCCCGTGCCGACGACGGCATCCCACCACGAGCAACGCGACCAGGTACGCGAGGGGTACGCGCGCATCGCTGCCGCTGGATCGTGGTCGGCGCTGCAACAGCCAGCTGCTGGTTCCGCGTGCTGCTCACCGTCATCCGGCGGTGGATGCTGCGGGCCGACCTCGTTCACGCCCGAGGAGCTCGCCCATGCGATCGGCTACAGCGCTGCCGAACTTGCCGTGGCGCCCGAAGGGGCGAACATGGGACTGTCCTGCGGCAATCCCACGGCGATCGCGTCGCTCAAGCCGGGTGAAGTCGTGCTCGATCTCGGCGCTGGCGGGGGCTTCGACTGCTTCATCGCCGGATCCAAGGTCGGGGCGACCGGCCGGGTGATCGGCGTCGACATGACGCCCGAGATGATCATGAAGGCGCGCCGCAACGTGTCGACCTACACGGCGCAGACCGGGTTCTCCAACGTCGAGTTTCGGCTGGGCGAAATCGAGAACCTGCCGGTTGCTGATGCAAGCGTGGATGTCGTGATCTCCAACTGTGTGCTGAATCTGTCTCCGGACAAGGCGCGCGTCTGGCGCGAGATTGCGCGCGTGCTCAGGACCGGTGGCCGCGTGGCGGTCTCGGACCTGGCGCTGCTGCGCCCGCTCCCCGAAGCGCTGCGCACTGACCTCGAGGCACTCGTCGGTTGCGTGGCGGGCGCGATCTCGGTCAGCGAGATGCGCAGCTTGGCTGAAGCCGCGGGCTTGGGTTCCATCGAGTTGCGCCCGAAGCCCGAGTACGTCGACGCGCTCACCGACTGGAACGACCCGCTCTACCAGCGAATCATGCAGGCGCTGCCTGCGGGCACGCGTCCGAGCACCTTCGTCGTCAGCCTGGATGTGACGGCGCGCAAGAACTAGGTCGCGCTGCCCCACGCAGCCACCAGCAGACCAAGGTCAGCGCCATCGACGACGGCATCGCCGTTGATGTCGGCCGGCCCGTGTCCCGGTCCCCACGCACCCAGCACCAAGCCAAGGTCGGCACCGTCGACCATGCCGCTGCAGTTCACGTCGGCTGGCTGCGGGCACGGCGTGGCGAGCGCGCGGTGGTAGAAGGCCCACCCAGCCTCGCCGAGACCTTGCAGGGTCAGCGCGGCGTTGTGATCGACGCCGGGCACGACGACGTTTTCATGTGGAATCCCCAGTGCAACGAGGTGTGCATGGAACTCCTTCATGGGCCCGAGCATCGCGTCGAGTGAGCCCGTACCGAGGCGGATCTCCGTGCACTGCACGATGTGCGCCTGGGCGCGGCGCTCGGCGATCGTCCAGGGGTGCTGCTCGAGGTAGTAGGCAGGGTCGCTGCCCCAGACGGCCTCGAAGATGGCCGCTCGGTTGCGTGGGGGCACATCGGTCCCGAGTGGCGCCGTCATGAAGTCAAGCTGCATGGGGCCCGCACCGAGCATCGAGATGCCCGCGAAGAGGTCGGGCCGGCGAAGGCCCAGCCGACCCGTGCCCGCGCCGCCCATGCTGAAGCCCTCAAGAATGCGGCCACGACGCTCCGCGATCGTGCGAAAGGTCGCGTCGACATGCGGGATCAGGTCTTCGATGACCACTGACTCCATGGGGTATTCGCCATCCTTGGAGTCGCACCACATGCTCGCGCCCATGCCG
>JAGWXC010000164.1 GCA_018970045.1 Planctomycetota bacterium
GCGCCGTACTGCGTGAGCATCGGTCGCATGGCATGGCCGGCGCCCTTGGCGATTTCGACCTTGATGTGCGAGCCGAGGAAGTCCGCTTCATGGTCGGGCCAGCCCAGGCCGCGCAGCACCTGCGGCAGCGCGAGCTCGAAGGCGCCCTCGTCGGGGAAGAGCCGCGTCACGGCCGCATTCATCTCCTCGGCGGGTCGCGCTTCGCTGATGTCATCGAAGTAGATGTCGAAGGGTTCGAGCGATCGATCGAGCCGCCCGCGCAGCATCGATGCGAGCTGCGCGCGCACGGGGTGCTCGAGCAGTTCGACCAGCAGGCGCTCCACGTCCGTCTCGGGAATCTCGCGCGCGAGATCGAACTTGCGCGCGATCGCGGTCGGGTGCTCGGGATGGTGCGCGTCATAGGCCTGCGCGAGGCGGAACTGCTCGATCCAGTGCTCGTACCGCGCCAGCCCGACGGTCTGGCCCGTGGCGCCGCCGCATGGGCCGGTCGCGCACACCGGGCTGCCGGCGAGCGTGTTGGTCTGGGGATCCCAGTCCGCGCCCGCGCCCTTCATGACGGCTGCGGGGATCGTGCCGTCGATGTGTCGCGCCATGACCCAGGAAAGGGCGCGCTGCTTCTGAAGTCCCGTAGGATCGTTGTAGCCGGCCTTGATCTCCTCGCGCACAAGCCAGTGCGCGATGAGCTTGCGGTCGGGCTCGAACCAGCGCTTGCCCTGCGCATCGATCATGCCCCCGACCGGCACGTGGAAGGTCGAGACCCATTGCTGGCAGTGGTGGCCGGTCGCGCGGGCGCGGTCGGCGAGCTCCGCCGGGATCCGCGGACCGAAGGACTGCGCGATGCGCGCCTCGGCCCACTGGTCGATCGACCAGCCGTCGCCCTCGGCGAGCATGCGCGCGAGCGTGGGGCGGTCCAGGTTGAGCAGCGCCACGAAGGCCACCTTCTGGCGATAGAGCTGCTCCGAGAGGTCGGGCGCAGGATCGAACGTCGCGAGCAGGTCATCGACCGTCGGAAACTCATCGCCTCGCAGGTCCGACCAGCGGCGCAGCGACCGGCGCATCTCGTACAGGTGGCCGCTGACCTGCTCGAGCGCCGTCTCCAGCCGCAGCATCAATCGGGCCCGCTCAGCGCCGTCATGCACGAAGTGCTTGAGGCAGAAGGCGGTGAACGAAGCCCCGTCGCCGTCGCTGTCGCGCCACAGCGCAGCGACCCGGGCCACGCCGGCGGCGGAACGCGTGCGCGCCGACTCCCCGTGCGCCTGCACGAGCGCGGTGATGGTCTCCTCGATCGGCCAGGTCGCGGTGGCTGCTGCGGTGGTCATGGCCCCAGTCTAGGAGCAGCACCCTCGGGCTCGCGCGCACGGCGCAGCTGCCAGCGGAGTCAATCCGGACCGCATCGGACCGCGGATCAGTTGCCCTTGCCGGGCAGGTTGAGGCCCTTCGCCTCGATCGCCCGAAGCAGCGAGATCGTGAGCCGCTCGCGGACCGGCGCGAAATCGCCGCCCTTGGTCGTCGTGGTGGTGGCGGTGCACTCGACTTCGAGGATGCCCGCGTTCCAGCCCTTCACCTGCACGCCGACTGATGCGGCCGTCAGCATGGGTTCGGCCTTCATCAGGTCTGCCAGTTCATGCGTGCAGGCCTCGAGCGTGTCCGCCGGTGCATCAGGCCGCATGGGAAGCACCATCTGGTACCGCAGCCCGGTGCGCACCGACATGTTCTCGATCTCGGCGTTGGCCACCGTCGCATTGGGCAGCGCGACCACCGTCTGGTCGGCGGTGCGCACGCGCGTGCTGCGCAGGCCGATCTCCTCGACCACGCCCTTCACGGTGCCGATGCGGCACGAATCGCCCGGCCGCAGTGGTTGATCGAGCACCACGCTCAGGCCGCCGAAGAGGTTCTCGAGCGTCTTCTGCGCGGCGAGCGCCATCGCGATGCCGCCGATGCCCAGCCCGGCCACCAGGTGCGTCACGTCGACGCCGAACTGCGCGAGGATGCCGAGCACCGCAAGGCCGATGGTGAGCCAGCGCACGACGCGCACCGCCACGGGCACGAGCAGCGCCACGCTCACGCGGCCGCGTGCGTGCAGTCCCGAACGGGCCAGGTCGCCGGCGGTCGAGGCTGCCCGGAGCACGCCCCACGCCACGAGCAGCACGAATGCCACTCGCACGCCCGTATGCAGGTCGTTGCGCAGCGTCGGCTCGACGTCGATCCAGCGCAGGCTCGCGCGCGCGCCCAGCAGGAATCCGAGCATCAGCAATGGCGTCGACGCCGCGCGCACGAACGCCTCGTGCACGGGATTGGTCGAGGCCTGCGCGAAGCGGCGGACGATGATCAGCAGCACCCGTGCCAGGATCAGGCCGGCCGCAGCGCCGATGCCGACGTAGAGCAGCCCGTCGAGATCGGCCAGGGTGCGCGTGGAGAGCAGTTCCGTGGGCATGGGAGCCGGAATCTAGCCGCGGCCAACGAAACAGGGCCTGCCGTTCGGCAGGCCCTGCGGTGGGTTCGTGATGGGCAGGCAGCGTCAGACGGCGGCGGCCATCTTCGCGGCCTTGGCACGCGCGTCGTCGAGCGAGCCGACGTACATGAATGCGCTCTCGGGCAGGTCGTCGCCCTCGCCGTTGCAGATGCGCTCGAAGCTGTCGATCGTCTCCTCGAGCTTGCAGGTCACGCCCGGCAGGCCGGTGAAGACCTCGCCGACGTAGAACGGCTGGCTGAGGAAGCGCTCGAGCTTGCGCGCGCGGGCCACGCTGAGCTTGTCGTCTTCGCTGAGTTCGTCGACGCCGAGGATCGCGATGATGTCCTGCAGGTCCTTGTAGCGCTGCAGGATGCCCTGCACGCGGCGGGCCACGCGGTAGTGGCGCTCACCGACGACCTGCGGGTCGAGGATGCGGCTCGTCGAGGCGAGCGGATCGACCGCGGGGTAGATGCCCTTCTCGGCGATCTTGCGCTCGAGCACGATGAACGCGTCGAGGTGGCTGAAGGTCGTCGCGGGCGCCGGGTCGGTCAGGTCATCCGCCGGCACGTAGATCGCCTGCACGCTGGTGATGGCGCCTTGGCGCGTCGAGGTGATGCGCTCCTGGAGCTGGCCCATCTCGGTGCTCAGCGTCGGCTGGTAGCCCACGGCGCTCGGCATGCGGCCGAGCAGCGCGCTCACTTCCGAGCCCGCCTGCGTGAAGCGGAAGACGTTGTCGACGAAGATCAGGGTTTCCTTGCCGGACTTGTCGCGGAAGGCCTCGGCCATGGTGAGGGCCGACAGCGCCACGCGCAGACGCGCTCCCGGGGGCTCGTTCATCTGGCCGAAGACCATCGCCACCTTGTCGAGCACGTGCATCTTCTTGCCGCTCGCGTCGGTGTACTCGGCTTCCTGCATTTCCAGCCACAGGTCGTTGCCCTCGCGGGTGCGCTCGCCGACGCCGGCGAACACCGAGTAGCCACCGAAGTTGCGGGCGACGCGCGCGATCATTTCCTGGATCACGACGGTCTTGCCCACGCCTGCACCGCCGAAGAGACCGATCTTGCCACCACGCACGAAGGGGCAGAGGAGGTCGATGACCTTGATGCCGGTCTGGAGGATTTCGGTCTGCGGGTTGAGTTCGACGAACTCAGGCGGTTCGCGGTGGATCGGCGCGTACTCGGCGCCCTGCACCGGGCCACGCTCGTCGACCGGCTGGCCGAGCAGGTTGAACACGCGGCCGAGGACGCTCTCGCCGGTAGGAACCTTCACGGGCGAGCCAGTGTCGCGGCACACATCTCCGCGCCGCATGCCGTCGGTCGAGCCCAGCGCCACGCAGCGCACCTGGCCGCCGCCAAGGTGGATCGCCACTTCGCCGACGAGGGTCTGCTTCTCGCCGCGGACGGTGAAGTCGATCTCCACCGCGTTGTAGATCTCGGGCAGCGCGTTCTCGGGGAACTGCGCGTCGAAGGTTGAACCGATGACTTGGGTGACGGTGCCGTTGGAAGCCATGTCTGTCTCGTGAGGTGCGGGGAGGAACCGGCCTGGCAGGATGCCGCGGACGGAAGACCGGAAAGGTAGCGTGAAGAGCGACTCGCCGCCCGCCATCGTCGGCCCGCGGCCGTCGGTTCCCAAGCCGCGTCAGGCTAGGTGCCACGACGTTCGATCGTCGTGGCCGCGAAGGGCATCGGGGAGCGTGGCGACCAACAGCGCGACCGGTTCGGTGGCCAATAATCTGCAGCCCGAGGACGCTGCAGGCAGGATGAACGAGGCTCCTGGGGCCAGATCGGCCTGCCAAGCCCCAGCGCTGAGTCGGGCCGTGCCGCTCGTCAGGGTCCAGACGGTTGGTGTGTCCCGTTCGGGCATGTCGGCCGTGGCACCCATGGGTGCCTCAAGCTCATCCACCCGGAAGAACGGCGTGCGCACCCGAGTGCGACCCCGCCAGCTTCCGCCGCAGGCACGCCATGGCTCGTGATCGTCGGGGGCGTTCAGGGCCTGATCGTCGCCGAACAGGATGCACTCCATCGCCTGCTCAAGGTGCAGGGGGCGAGCGGGATCGTTTCGATCCCAGTCGTAGACGCGGAAGGTCGTGTCGCTGGGCGTCTGGTACTCGGCCACCATCATGCCCGCACCCAGCGCGTGGCAGATGCCGCTGGGCAGCCAGTAGGTCTGGCCTGGGCGGACGCGTTCCCGCACGAGGTCGTCGATCACGCCGCCGTCGTCCAGGTGGCGCCTGAATGCGGCGGCATCCACCTCGCGCCGGATCCCGCGGTAGAGCGTGGCGTCGGCCCTAGCTTCGAGCACCAGCCAGGCCTCGCTCTTCATGAAGCAGTCGGGGTGCGCCTGCGCATAGGCCGCATTGGGATGGACCTGCACCGAGAGCGGCTCGTCCGCGTCAAGCAGCTTCACCAGCAGCGGGAAGTCACCGCTGGGCGAGGCGGCAGCCCGCCCCAGCACCAGGTCGCGTTCGGCCGCCATCACGTCCTTCAGGGTGCTGCCGGTGCCATGACCGGCCACGATCGGCGAAGCACCCTCGGTCCTCGACGGCGGGAGGTCGGCGACCAGCCACGCCTCGCCGATGGGCATGGGCGGATCCGGCAGCTTCAGGAAAGGGCAGATGCGTGTGCCGCCCCAGACTCGGTGCTTCAGCAGGGGCCCGAGGACGATGGGCAGCACGCGGTGGTCAGATCACCATGCCGGTGATCAGCCCCTCGAAGACCATCTTGTTGTTCACGAAGCCCTGCGCCAGGCTCACGAACCGCCGCGGGTTGAACGACTGCTCCTTCACCGCGATCACGAATC
>JAGWXC010000165.1 GCA_018970045.1 Planctomycetota bacterium
GCGACATCGCCATCGAGCGTGAACTCGCCCTTCGCCCGTTCCAGGCGATCGAAGCCCGGCAGCGACAGTTGCGCCAGCTGCAGCAGGCCCAAGCCGATCGAGCCATCGCCGAGCGTCAGGCCCGACGCGCTGAAGGCGCCCTTGCCGGTCCTGCCGCCGGGTGTGCCGTCGAGTTCGATGCGGGCGTCGATGATGCCAGATCGCGAGCCCGGCAGGTCACCGCCGATCGCCCACACGCTGCCGCGATCGAGCGTGGCCTCGAGTCGCCACGATCCCTCAGGATGCGCCCAGCCCGTGCCCGAGGCGCTTCCTTCGCCGACGCCGATGCCCAGACGACTGAGTTCGATGCGTTCGGAACCCGCGGGGCGAACCAGCGACAGGGTGCCGTTGGTGAGTGGTCGTCCGATCGCCGTGACGATCGGTGCAGCAGCGTCAACGTGGATCGCGATCCCGGCCGGCATCGACTCGACCAGCACCGTCGCCGTGCCGGTCGCACCCTCGATCGGCACGATCCCGGTGAACGAGGCATCCTGCATGAGCGCGGTGCCGCGAACGATCAGGCTCGGCTGGAGCGGCGACGGCCGCGAGATCACTTCGAGGTCGGCCAGGCCGACATCGCTCCAGTGCGCATCGGCTGAACGGAGCACGCTCGATGCCGCAGCGCCGAAGACCGACTCAAGGCCTGGGTACCACGCACCGAGTTCCGCACGGCAACTTGCCTGTGCGATGAGGTCGGCAGAACGAGGATCGATGACGGCATGCACGCGGATCCGTCCGCCGGGCACGCGTGCCTCGTCGAGGTCGACCGTGATCCGTTGGTTCGCGTAGCGGATCGAACTGCCTCGATCGAACGCCACCGGCACGGCGCGATCGCCGCTGCCGACGACGCCGACCTCGGGATGCGCGGAGGCCTCGATCGAGAGATTCGCCAACTGGCCGCGCACGCGTGCCGCGAGATCGCAGCGCGCATCGATCCCGCACTCGGCGAGCACGCCCAGCGCCTCGGGGGCGACGAGTGCCAGCGCCTGCCGGACCGCGGGTGCGCTCGACCACAGGCCCTCGGCTGCGATCGAAGCATCGATCGCGCCGCCAGCCCACGACAGGTCCACGCACGAGGTCGACCAGCCCTCGTCGCTGTGACCGCGGAGCCCGGTGCAGGTCAGCGCGCCGCCGTCCCAGACGGCGAGACCATCCATGCCCGTGAAGGTGGTGCGTGCGCCATCGGCCACGATGCTCGCCTCGACCGGCCGGGCCCACGCGGCGATCGATGGAGTCGCCACGGCACCGGTGATCGCGAGGCCACCGTCGATGCGCACGAGCGGCATCAGGCGATCCCACCAGCTGCGCGCGCCTTCCCGAACGGCGGGATCGAGCGCATCGAGCAGCCAGGGTTCGAGCTCGAGGCCGAAGCACTGCGCATCAAGATCGAGCGCACCATCGAAGCCCACGGTGCCGTGGAGCAGGCAGCGTGCATCCCCGCGACGTGCCTCGATGCCCAGGAACTTCAGGCCATCATGGCTGCCTTCAAGCGCTCCGGTCACGCGATCGAGCGCGAAGCCTCGCGGCCACGGAATGACCTCGTCGCCGCTGCCGACGGATGGATCGATCGTGCAATCGTGCATGCGCACGGAGAATCGGAAATCGACCTCGCGGCTGGGGGCCGTGGCCGGCGTGACGCGGCCATCGATGGAGACCCGCCCGGCGGCACCGAGCTGGCCCAGCACGCGTGCAGCCACGCTGCGTTCGCTGCGGGGCCAGTTGATCGGGCGCGCACCATCCTCGTGGGGCAGGCACGCCAGCATCAGCGGCGTGATCGGCAGGTCCGTGCACACGATGCGCAGGTCCGGCCGCAGCGGAACGTCCTTGCCTGGCGGAATCGCGATCGAGCCGCTCACGAGGCCGCGCGCCGGTGTGGGCTGGCCGATCGACGAGAGTTCCTCGAAGGCGAGTCCGCCACCCAGGAACTCGACCGAGTCCTTGCCGAGCTGGACGGCGCCCTCGCGCACGCGAACGGGAATCGGCAGGAATCCCAGCACCAGATCGACCTCGTGCAGGTTGACTCGACCGGTGATGAACTCCGGCTGTCCCGTGCCGGGTTCGCGGTCGATCGAGAGATCGAACGAAACGCGGCCACCGGGAACGCACCGCGGCAAGCCGGGTGGGCACGTGCCGAGGCCATCGTCGATGAGCTGGGCCTCGGCCAGCTGCGCCCACGCGCGACGGTCCATCAGCGTCTCGAAGATCCGTCGTGGCCGCGGCAGGAACGCGGAGACGAACCGCTCGTCGACGATGATGCCGCTGGTCGAGAGCTTGAGCCTCACGCCGGGATCGTCGATCAGTGGGAAGACGCTGCCGGAAAGCTGGATTGGCGCGCCCCCCGCACCTGTCCCGCGCAGGTAGGTGATGTCGGCTCGGTCCGCGTGGACCTCGATGGATGCCTCCACGTCCGTGAGTCGATACGTGAACAGGTGGAACGCACCCACGCCGTTGCGCACGGAAATCGTGGTGTCGCTGGTCACCTCACCCGTTGGGTCGCGCCGCGCGACGACAGCATCGATCCCGAGATCGACCTGCTCGAGGTTGAAGAAGCCCAGCAGCCGCGCCGCAGCCATGGGCAGGAGCAACGACGAGGGATCGCCCGGCTTGCCGTAGCTGACGGTGGCGAGCTTCGCTTCGATGGCGAACGTGGCGCGCTCGAGGGCATCGGCCAACACACCGTCGCCCGTGGCGGCATCCTCGGGCAGCGTGAGCTCGCCATCGAAGGTCAGCGTGAGCGGCGCGGCCGAGCCATCGGCGACCGCGAAGCGTGCGCGGCCGTTGGAGACGGTGGCGGTCGTGCCGGCGAAGCGCAGCTCGGCGCGCTCGAGCGTGACCGTCGGGGTGGCGAGCGTGGGCATCGCCTTGAGCCCGGCGAAGCGCGCCCAGCCTTCGGGGACCCACGCGCTCGGCAGATCAAGCGTGAGCTGCTCAAGCACGACCTGCGCCGTGACGCCAGCGCGCGGGGCGACCTGCACGCTGGCGGAACTGATCGCACCGCCGGGGTTGAGATCGAGGATGGCCCGGAGCGATGCTGGCAGCAGGGCGCGCAGCGTGGGCAGGGCCTCGAGCTGCTGCAGGTTCGCCACGAGCGCACGGCTCCGCTGATTCACGCTGCCCGACAGCGCGGTCTGCGAACCCTCGACGCGAAGATCGAAACTGGTCCACCCGGGGCGCTGCGCATCGGGGCCGAGCAGACCGGCGAAGCGTTGGGCCTGATCGATCTCGAGTTCGCCATGCACGACGGTCGCGCGTCGCACATCGAGTTCGGACACCTGCGCCTGCAGGACCTCGACTGGCTGCGACTGCCCGCTGCCCTGGTCGGTCGGGGGGGTGAGCGCCGCGACGTTCAGCGCGACCGCCTTCGAGGGATCCTCGACGATCGTGAGCTCCACACCGTCGGCGACCAGGGAGTTGAAGACGATGCGGCCCACGATCAGGCTCGGGACGTCGAGGTCGGCCTCAAGCCGAGCGATCGACGCGATGCGGGCGCCCGGCCCCGACCAGTCCGGTGCATCGAGCGTGACGCCTTCAAGCCGGAGCGCGTCGGGCGCGGTCCACGAGAGCCTCGCGATCTGGACCGGCCCCCCGAGCGCCTTCGAGAACGCGCGTTCGAGCACCGAGCGGACGAGCGAGCCTTCCCAGATCGTGACCACCGCGACGAGCATCACGAGCACGATGCCCGTGAGCACGGACCGCCGCACCAACCTGCGCCGGACGCGTCGCGCGTGGCGAAGAAAGGGATGCTTCGGTCGCCGACGGGCGCTCATGCATGGAGTGTACGGACGGGACACGGCAGGGCCGTATGCTTGATGCATGCACTCGAGCGAGTTCTGCCCATGATGCCTCGGGCCGTCGTCACGGGCGGAACGCACCGAGTCGGGCGGGCGATCGCCGGAGCCTTGGCCGCGCACGGCCTGCATGTGCTGGTGACCACGCGGGACCCATCACGGGCGCGGTCGTTCGGATCGATCGCCTGCGGCGCCGGTTCGATCACGGCGCTCCACGCCGACATCACCACGGACGAGGGCATCATGGCGGTGCGCGAGGCCGCGGGATCGAGCCTGCGCACGCTGGTGCACAACGCGAGCTCCTACGAGTCCACGCCGATCGATTCGATCGGGCGATCGATGATCGAGTCCTCGCTGGCGGTGCATGCCACGGCGCCGCTGCTCCTGACGCAGGCGCTGCTGCCCGCGCTGCGCCGGGCGCACGGGGATCACGGTGATGCGTCGATCGTTGCCATGCTGGACATCCACGCCATGGGGCGGCCTCGGGTTGGTCGTGCCGCGTACCTCATGGGCAAGGCTGCACTGCACGGACTCGTGCAAGCGCTGGCGCTCGACCTTGCGCCGGCGGTGCGCGTGAACGGCGTTGCGCCGGGAGTGGTCGAGTGGGACCAGCAGGCCGATGCCGCCGAGCGTGCCCGGTACGAAGCGCGCATCCCGCTCGCGCGCGCGGGCACGGGCGAGGACGCCGCCGACGCGGTGCGCTGGCTCGCCCTCGAGGCCCGGTACGTCACCGGAAGCGTCGTCCGGGTCGATGGGGGCCGCGCGCTGCAGTGAGGTCGGCGATCCAGCGCGGGATGGGCTTGGTCATGGCGCGGTTGGCGCCCGCAGGCTCTCGTCGATGAGCCGTTGCAGATCGTTGGCCAGCGTTCCTCCGGGCTGTGCCACACGAGCCAGATCCACGCACGCCCGTGCACGCGCGGGATCACCCGCTCGCAGCCACAGCCGGCCAGCCTCGGCCGCTGCCAGTGCATCATCGGGTGCCGCGAGCGCGAAGTCGTTCCACGCACGCGCTGCATCGGCGACTCGCTGGAGTTCGAGCAAGGACAGCGCAAGTTCCTCGGTGGCGCCCCGTTGCCATCGTTGCTCGGGTGCCATGGCCATGAGCACGTCGATCGCCTGTGCGGGTGCGCCGGATTGCCTGAGCACCTTGCTGAGGTTCACGGCCAGTCCAACTTCGGCCGGCGCCATCGCGACAGCGCGACGCGCGAGGGCGATCGCCTCGTCGAAGGCACCGAGCTCGGCACGAAGGCTTGCCTGGGCCGCGATCGGCCATGCAGCGTCAGGCGCCAACCGTTGGGCCTCATCGAGTGCACGCCGGGCTTCCTCGAACTCGCGGCGACGGAGGTGCGCGAGGCCCAGAAGCAATCGATCCTGCATCGATGAGGGATCGAGTCCGGCAGCCGTCTCGTAGCAGTGGATCG